>NZ_JBSFGJ010000147.1:0-20049 GCF_053596515.1 Nonomuraea sp. NPDC001684 | reverse complement strand
ACGAGGCCGGACAGACCCTGGTCATGGTCACCCACGACCCGGTCGCCGCCTCCTACGCCCACCGCGTGGTCTTCCTCGCCGACGGGCGGCTGGCGGGCCAGGCGCTGCGGCCCACGCCGGAGCGGGTGGCCGAGCGCATGACGCAACTGGGCGCGTCATGACCGACCTGATCTGGAAGCTCCTCAAAGCCGACAAGGCGGGCCTGGCCGGCGCGTTCGCCGCCCTGTTCGCCGCCTCGGCGCTGCTGACCGCCTGCGGGCTGATCCTGCAGTCGGGCCTGGCTGCCGGGGTCCCGGCCGAGCGGTACGCCGCCGCCGACGTCGTGGTGAGCGGCCCCGACTCGGTGCGGGTGACGATCGGCGGGGAGAGCGAGACCGAGCCGCTGACCGAGCCCACGACCCTGCCGAGCGCCCTGCTGGAACGGGTGGCCGCGGTGCCGGGCGTGCGCGCCGCCGTCCCCGACCGCGGTTTCCCCGTCGATCTCGTCATCGGCGGCGGCTCGCCGGCCGCCACCGGCCACGGCTGGTCCACCGCGCCGCTGGCCCCGTTCACCCTCGCCGCCGGGCACGCCCCCGGCCCCGGCGAAGTCGTCGTGGACGCCTCCGCCGGGCTGCGGCCGGGCGATCACGTCACCGTCGTCGCCGGTACGGCTCCCGCCGCCGCCTACCGCGTGGCCGGTGTCGTCCGCGGCGAGCTGCGCCGCCCGCTGGTGCTCTTCCCCGACGAGGAGGCCACCCGCCTGTACGGCGGGCCGCGGGCGCTCGACGCCATCGGCGTGCTGGCCCGGCCCGGCATCGACCCGGAGGAACTGGCCGGACGTCTCAAGGAGGCGCTCGGCGACTCCGTCACCATCGCCACGGGAGAGGCGCGCGGCCGGGCCGAGTTCGGCGACGTGCGGAAGGCGCGCTCCGACCTCCAGGAGCTGGCCGCCTCGCTGATCGGCAGCGTGGTCGTGATCGCCGGCCTGGTGCTGACCGGCGCGCTCTCGCTCACCGCGCACCGCAGGCGACGCCAGATCGCGCTGCTGCGGGCGGTCGGCGCGAGCTCGCGGCACGTCACCAGGATGATCGCCGCCGAGACCGCCGCCGTCGCGCTGCTCGCGGGCCTGTCCGGCGGTCTGCCCGGCGGCCTGCTGGCCGTGCTGCTGCTCGACGCGCTGCGCGTGGTGGGCCTGGCGCCCGCCGACTTCGAGATCTCGGTGGGGCCCGTCCCGATGGTGGCCGCGGTCGCCGTCTGCCTGCTGCTCTCGCAGGCCGCCGCCTGGGCGGTCGGCCGCCGGGTGCTGCGGCCGCTGCCCGCGCAGGCGCTGACCGAGGTGTCGGTGGAGCCGTCCCGGTTGCCGGCGGTCCGGCTCGCCTCGGGCGTGCTGCTGCTGATCATCGGTGTCGCGGGGGCGTCGGCGCCGCTGTGGTGGAGCAGCGTGTACGCGGTGGCGCTCGCGGCCGGCGGCGGCCTGATCATGATCATCGCGTTGAGCGTGCTCGGACCGCCCATCGTGCGGCTGGGGACCAGGATGCTCGCCGGCCGGCTGCGCCGCAGGTACGGGGCGGCGGGCCATCTGGCCGTGGCCAACAGCCTCGCCCACTCACGGCGGCTGGCCGCGACGGTCTCGCCCATGGCGCTGGCGATCGGCTTCGCGCTGCTGCAGATCGGCCTGCCGGCCACGACCGCCGCCGCGGCCCGGCGCGATCTGGAAGGGGGCACACTGGCCACGCACACGCTCACCGGCGGTGAGTGGGGCCTGCCGCCCGGCGTGCGCGCGGATGCCGCCGGACTGCCCGGGGTACGGGCGGTCACGCCGATCGTGCGGACCCGCGTCTACGCCGTGATCCGCCTGCTCGACAGCCCCGAAGTGCTCGACTACCAGGCGCAGGCCGTCGATCCGGCGGGGCTCGCCGGCACTGTCGACCTGGGGGTGGAGGCCGGGTCGGCGGCCGGGCTGCGTCCCGGCACGGTGGCGATCAGCCGGGCCGCCGCGGGAACGCTGTCGGCGAAGGTCGGTTCGACGCTCACCCTGTACCTGGGGGACGGAACGCCGTACCGGCCACAAGTGGTGGCGATCTACCGCCGTGGCTCGGGCTTCGGCGACCTCACGCTGCCGCGCGCGGTGGTGCCGGCGAGTCGTGACGACGCCGTCCTCGTGCGCGCCGACCCGTCGGCCGACCTGGGCGCGCTCGTCCGGGCGCATCCGGGGCTGGTGGTCAGCGACGGCGCGGCCATGCGGGCCGCCCAGGAGGAGGGCGAGGCCGCCGCGATGCTCGGCGGGCTGCTGCCACTGCTGCTGGTCTTCGGATATCTGGCGGTGTCGGTGGCCAACGCCCTGACCCTGGCGGTGACCGAGCGGACCAGGGAGTTCGCGCTGCTCCGCCTGGCCGGGGGCAGCCGCGGCCAGGTCATGCGGATGCTGCGCGCCGAGTCGGCGCTGACCGTCCTGCTCGCGGTCGGCATCGGGACCGCCGCGCCGCTCCTGCCGCTGACGATGATCGCCTATGGCCTGACCGGGCTGCCGCTGCCCGCCGTCCAGCCCGTGACCTACCTGGCAGTGGTCGGCGCCACCTCGGCGCTCGGCGTGCTGTCGGTGCTCGTCCCCGCGCGGATCGCCCTGCGAACGCGTCCCGTCCAGGCCCTCAGCGGCCGTGGCTGACAAGGAGATCGACATGACCGAACCCCGTTGGACCCCGCCGAAGCAGAAGCGGCAGTGGCCCTGGATCCTGCTGGCGATCGTCGTCGTCGCCGTCGTGATCAACGTGGCGCTGACCATCTGAGCGGCAACATCAGGGCGACCCGTCACCGGCGCCGGGCTGCGCCACGGCGCCGGTGACGTCGATGCCACCTGTGACGGCGTGCACCGACCTGAAGCCCGGCAATTACCAGCTGTGGGAACCGCGCACCTGCACCCGGATCGGCAGGCCCATGGCGTCAGGGGCCGACCGCCCCACGTTCAGCCCCGACGGCAGCGTGCTCGTCGTCAGGGAACCGTTCAGCGAGACGCCCACGCTCTGGAACGCC
Organism: Nonomuraea sp. NPDC001684; assembly: GCF_053596515.1. Classification (NCBI taxonomy): domain Bacteria; kingdom Bacillati; phylum Actinomycetota; class Actinomycetes; order Streptosporangiales; family Streptosporangiaceae; genus Nonomuraea; species Nonomuraea sp. NPDC001684. The sequence goes on along the minus strand of NZ_JBSFGJ010000147.1, from coordinate 17,040 downwards.
CGGACGGGAACCCGCATCGACGAAGGAACCATCACCGGCTCATCGCACTTCACCCGTGACGACAAGATCCTTGTGACGGTGAACGGCACGCATTTGTGGCTGTTCGACACCACGAGGGGAAAGGTCCTCGACGGCCCGCTGCCCGGGTACAGCCCGATGCCCGTGGCGCCGGCCGACAGCAGCCGGGCCTACCTGATCCGCTGGAGTCGCCCAAGCGGTTCACTTGCGGTCAGACGGCTGTGGGGAGACCAGCGCACGTTCACCTTCTCCGGCGTGCTCGCCCAGGACATCAGCGGCGGTGTGCCGGCGGTCGTGCTCGGAAACGTCCGTCGACACCGGCCACCCCCTGTCGAGGGGGACAAGCGTCGAGCTCAGCTCCCACGGGCGAAGCTTGCGCCTGGAGGACACGGGCGGTCGCGGCATCGAGTACTGGGACATCGGACGACGGGTGCGCGTGAGCTTCGTGGAGACGATGGGGAATGTGGAAACGCGGTTCATGCCCGGCACACGGACGGCGGTCGTCGCCGAACTGTCGAGAGATGGCCGCCGCATCAGCAGCCTCATCGACCTCGACACCGGCGAAACGAAGCCTGTCACTATCCCCGATGGCTGGACGAACAACCGATGCAACCAACTCGCCTGCAGATCCGCGGACAGACGGACGATTGAGGTGTGGGAAGCACGAGGATGCCTCGCCCTGATCGGCCGGATCCCTACGTGGCCACGGTGCACTCGTCCGGCGACGGCGGAGCAGTGGACTCCCTACTGCGATCCTGTGCGAACCAAACCAGGAGCCGACCGAGATCATAGCTTTAGGTGTTCGTGTGGTCACTGATGGTGATAACTCTGGAGTGATCAACAAACAGCAGATCGCGAGCGCCCTGAGCGCCGCGCCGCCGGTCGTCCTGTCATCCAGCGCCAGCTCAAGGGCGACCGCCACCACCACCGCTCCTCCCGCCGCGGAGTGGAGCGACCGCTGGCCGCTGCCCGGCGGCACCGCGTGGGTGTACTACGGCGAACACAACCAGGCCCTGACTCGGCCGGTGCTCCTGGCCGACGGCTTCGGATCCGGGGCCAGCGACATCGACGAGCTCTACGACGGCCTGGAGAGGCGTGCCTTCCCGCTGATCAGCGAGCTGCGCCGGCGCGGCCGCGACGTCGTCATCATCGGCTACGACGACCGCGGCGCCTCCATCCTCGACAACGCGCAGACCGCCACCGCGGCGATCCACCGCGCCGCCGCCGAGCGGCTCGGCGGCACCCGCCTGCTGGCCGGCGGGTTCAGCATGGGGGGCCTGGTCACCCGCTACGCCCTGGCCCGGATGGAGAGGCAGCGCATCGACCACCAGGTCGGCGTGTACTTCTCCTGGGACACCCCGCACCGTGGCGCCTACGTGCCGATCTCGCTTCAGGCGTTCGCGCACCACATCAACGCCTACGACTCGCGCTTCTCCGACCTGTTCAACAGCCCCGCCGCCCGCCAGCTGCTGGCCTGGCACCTGCCTGGCACCGACGGCGTGCCCGGTGTCGACCCGCTGCGTACCCAGTTCCTGCGCGAGCTGGAGTCCGTCGGTGGGTGGCCGCGCATCCCGCGCCTGCTCGCCGTGGCCGACGGTGCGGGCAACGGTGCGGGCAACGGCACCGGCGCCGGGGAGAGCGCGCTGCTGGGCACCGGCGACCTCATCACCGGTACCGACCTGCGCACGCAGCCCAAGGCGCCCGAGACCCTGGCCGGCATGCTTCGCCTGGTGACGCCCGACGTCATCGAGGTGCAGGCGCCGGGAGTCCCGTGCGTGGACGGCGCGCCCGGCGGCATCCTGACCGGCTTCAAGATCCTCGCCGACGCGCTCAACGCCATCGCCGAAGCCACAGGTCTCGGCCTGGACGTCGACAATCCGATCGCCGGGCACTGCTTCGTCCCGTCCATCAGCGCCGTCTCCGTCCGCGACGTCACCGACGCCGACCTGTACACCGACATCGACGCGCTGTCCCCGGACGAGAGCGACTTCGACGACTTCCTGTGCGCCGGCGACAACCGCGGCCACACCGAGATCACCGAAGAGGGCGCCACCTGGCTCCTGGACCGCCTGCCCGACTAGAAGACGCAACCACCCTCACGACAGCCCCGCATCCTCGATGGCGACACTGTCGGCGAATTGAGCAAGGGACGCAGCGGCCCCGTGATCACCAGTGAGATCACGGGGCCGCTCTTTGTCATGCTTTAGAGCTGCTGACGGAATGAGATGAGGCGTCGCCAGCAGATGAGCGAGCAGGCCAGCTTGAGGAACGCCTCATGAATGTCGTCGCGGACCTCCCAGCGGATGCGCAAGCGTCGGAACGCAGGGAGCAGGGCGAAGGTCTGCTCGACCACGTAGCGGTGTTTGCCCAAGCCGGAGCCGTGATCGGTGCCGCGGCGGGCGATCAGCGGGCGTATCTGCAGTTCGCGGACCAAACGGCGGTACTTGTCGTGGTCGTAGCCGCGGTCGGCGAGGACCACGTCGGGGCGCTGACGCGGCCGGCCACGCTTGCCGCGGACCTTCGGGATGGCGTCCAGCAGCGGGCGCAGCTGAGTGACGTCATTGCGGTTGGCGCCAGTCAGGATCACCGCGAGCGGGATGCCGGTGGCTTCGATGATCAGGTGGTGCTTGCTGCCGGCTCGTCCTCGGTCGACCGGGGACGGGCCGGTCTGCGCCCCCCTTTCAACGCTCTGATCTGCGAGGAGTCCACCGCGGCCCGGGAGAAGTCGAGCACGTCGGCGGCCCGCAGCCGATCCAGCAGGACCTCATGCAGCCGCTGCCACACGCCGGAGGCGTTCCACTCGGCCAGGCGTCGTCAGCACGTCATGCCCGAGCCGTAGCCGACCTCCTGCGGCAGGTGCTCCCAGGCGATCCCGGTGTGCAGCACGAACAAGATGCCCTGCAGTGCCAGCCGGTCATCCAGTCGCCTACGCCCTGGATGCCGGAACAGCCGCTGACGCTGCGGTAACAGCGGCTCGATCACAGCCCAGAGATCATCGCTGACCTCCCATGGCTTCGGCTTGGCCACCTGCGCCCCTCTCGCTCGGCTACAGCGAGAGATCAAAGCACAACCGAGATCATTCTGTTAGGTGCTCTCAGCGCGTCCTCGGCGTTGAGGGCGCGTTCCCGCTGGGTCGCTTCGATGGCCGCGCCGGAAACTGGCGTGAAGAAAATCTGCCGAGCGGCGAACACTGGGAGACAGTCGCCTTCGGAAGGACGCCATGGCTGCACCCCCTGACGCCAACGATGTGCTGGAAGACGTCACCATGGTCGAGCGGTCGATGGACAATCCCGAGCTTTTCGCCCTCCTGTACGACCGGTACTTCAAGGAGGTCTACCGCTACCTGGCCGCCCGGCTCGGCGGCGAGCAGGCCGAGGACCTGGTCGCGGAGGCATTCCTGCTCGCGTTCGACGGCAGGTGCGGCTTCGATCCGCAGCGGGGCACCGTGCGGTCGTGGTTATTCGGCATCGCCACGAATGTCGTGGCCCGGCACCGCCGCAGGGAGGGCCGCCGCCTGAACGCGCTCAGCAAGATCGCGGCTGAGGACTCCGGTGACGGGCACGAGGACCGAGTGACCTCGCAGCTCGCGGCGCAGGCCAGCCGGCCGGAGCTCGTACGGGGGCTGAAGGGCCTGGCGAAGGGCGATCGCGACGTGGTGTTCCTGCTCGTGTTCGGCGGGCTGGGCTACGAGGAGATCGCCGCCGCCCTGGACGTACCGGTGGGGACCGTCGGGTCCCGGTTCAACAGGGCGCGCAAGAAGCTGCGAAAGGCCTTGGGCGACGTCAACCCGATCGGGGAGTGGTGATGGACGAGTTGAAGCTGATCGAGGCCGTGTTCGCGGAGCCCGAGCCGACGCCGGAGGCGGCAGCGAGGGGGCGTGACCGCTTCCTCCGCCTGACCCGCCAGGCACAGGCGTCACGGTTGGACCGTCCGCGCCGCTGGTGGCCCACCGCGCTGCCGATCCGGCGCGTCGCTCTGGTCGGCGCCATGGCGGTGATGCTCACCGGCGGAATCATCGTCAGCCAGGTGAGTCTGGGCGGCTCCGACTCGCGTACCCCCGGGTACCTGATCGCTGCCCCTCCGGCCGACGCTAAGGCGCTGCTCACCCTGGCCGCGCGGGCCGCTGCCGACCGGCCCGACACGGTGCCGGCCCGCGGCCAGTACGTTCACACCAAGACGCTGGCCCAGCACAGCCTGTACACCAGGGACAAGGCGGGCACCATGCAGTACACCAAGGTGATGGTCAACGAGGAGCGCTGGGAGGCCGCCGACGTGGGGAAGCCCTGGCTGAGCCGCAAGCAGAGCCTGTCAGCCACGGGACCGGCGCCTCGGCGTTTCTGGGACCACGGCGTCGAGGACATCCTCTCCGAGTCGTCGGGCTGCCCTGGCCAACCGGCCTACGCCCGGCTGCGCACCTGGCCGACGGACCCCGCCCAGGTGCGCGCGAAGATCGTGGCCGACACGGGCGAGGAGCCGCTGCGCATCTGGTCCTCCCTCCAGGGCCTGATCCGCGAGTCCGTGGTACGGCCCAGCCTGGGCGCCGCGCTCTACCAGGTGGCCGCCGGGCTGGACGGCATCGTGCTCATCGGTGACGCGGCGGACGTCTCCGGCCGCCCCGGGCTGGCCGTCGCCATGGACGAGGGCAACGGCACCCGGTCCGAGCTGATCTTCGACCGGCAGACCTATCACTACCTGGGCGAGCGCACGGTGGTCACCAAGGACAAGAGGGTGGAGCTGCCCAAGGGCGAGTACATCGAGAAGAAGGGCACGGTGACCGGCACCGCGGTGCTCGCCGCCGATCTCGCCCCCGGCCTGCCCGAGGTGTCGCCGAAGGCGTCCCGCATGAAGATCCCCTGCTGAGACCTTTCCCCACCTGATCCGGCCTTTCGGGCCGTGAGTTCTGTTTCGCATGCCCTCAGATCGATCCGGCATGCCCTCAAGGAAAAGGAGAACCTGCATGTTCATCGCCAAGGCCGTCGCGGTCACCCTGCTCGCCGGTTCGTTCGGCGGCCTCACCTCGCCGCCGTCGGGGGACGCCACCGCGTACGAGAAGCAGACACAACAGGAGGCCAAGCGCGTCGCCTGCATGATGGAGCGGGGCCTGGACTACGTGGCCTCCCCGGAGCCTCGGTACACGTGGCAGCCCGGGGAGCAGGAGCGGCTCGCGGGTGACCTGGAGGCGCTGCGGGAGTACCGGGCCAAGTACGGCTTCGGCGTCTGGTCCCCGAACGTCTATCCCAAGGACAAGGTCGTCAACCCCGTCCAGCACGAGGACCCGAACAACAAGATGCTGATGTCGCTCTCGGCCGGCCAGCTGAAGAAGTGGCGCGCCGCCGACGACGCCTGCTTCTCCCAGGCGGTCAAGGAGGTGCTGGGCAAGACCGTCACCTCCCAGGAGGACTACTACGACCAGCTCGAAGCGGCGGTGGACAAGTCGCTGAGCGTCCTCGACCAGGACAAGCAGCTCGTCCAGCTGGGCAAGCAGTTCGCCACGTGCTTGGGGGTCGGCGAGACCAGGCCGACCGCGCTGGACGGTCTGAGCCACACGAAGATCGTGCGGCAGGCTTCGGACGTCGCCAAGAAGACGTGGAAGGGCGAACTACCCAAGGAGGCCGAGGGCAAGACCGTCATCTTCCGGCCGAATCTGAAGCCCGCGCAGGCCAGGCCGTACCTGGACAAGGAGATCAAGGCGGCGCTGAGGGACCTGGAGTGCGGAAAGGCCTTCTACCCCGCCTACTTGCCCAAGGCCGTGGAGATCACGTCGCGGGTCTACCAGGAGTTCGGAAGGGAAGGCGCGGCCCAGGCGGTCCCGTCCCGGATCTACGGCAAGCTCGTCTGACGCAGCGCTCGCGGGGTGCCGCTCGTGGCGCGTGAGCGGCACCCCTCGCAACGAGTGACGCACGAGTTCGGATCTCACGGGCCGGCCTGGGCGCCCCTTGCCCGCGCCCACCTCCAAGGTCCCCCGCTGACCAGAGGGTAGAGCAGAGTCACTTCCCAGGCCATCAGCGTCTCTGCCCCATCGGAGGGCTTCAACTCTCCGCACATCGACGACGAGAGAGCAAATGAAATTAACCCACGCAACCCTCGCCGTGATCGTGGCGGGATCTCTCATCGCAGGCGGTACCACGAGTGCCGCACAGGCAGCCGAGCCGGCATCTCCCGTGACCGGGGTGTCGGGCTCAGTGACGCTGCTGACCGGCGACCGGGTGACTGTCACAGCGAACGGCTACCGGATCGAGCCTGGTCCGGGCAGAAACCATCGCTTCGACGTCCAGCGCCGTCAGGGCCACCTTCACGTCATTCCAGAGGATGCCAAACGGCTGCTGGCCCAGGGCCTGCTGGATGAGCGCTTGTTCGACGTCACGCAGCTGCTCACCTGGCGGTACGGCGACGGCTACAAGGCGGAGATACCGCTGATCGTCCAGTCCGCCGAAGGGAAGGCGGCATCGGCGCTCAGCGGAACGCGCAAGGCGAAGGAGTTCGCCGGGCTGGGGCTGGCCGGCACGAGCGTGTCCAAGGCGACGGCGGGCCAGACCTGGCAGAGCCTGGTCGGCGGCGCCCGATCACTGGCCGCCGGCAAGTCGAAGATCTGGCTGGACGGGAAGCGGCCCATCACCCTTGACCGGAGCGTCAAGCAGATCGGGGCTCCGCAGGCGTGGCAACAGGGGCTGACCGGATCCGGTGTCACGGTCGCCGTGCTCGACTCCGGTTACGACGCCACCCACCCCGATCTCAAGGACGTGGTCACGCAGTCGCGGAACTTCTCCGACGAACCAGACATCACCGATAACGTGGGGCATGGCACCCATGTCGCCTCCATCGTGGCGGGCACCGGAGAGAAGTATCGGGGTGTCGCGCCGGGCGCGAAGATCGCGCTTGGCAAGGTCGGCGGAGAAAGCATCAGCGAATCGGCAATGCTGGCAGGCATGGAATGGGCCGCTGTCGAGGTCAAAGCAAAGATCATCAACATGAGCATCGGCGGCCCGGACACACCTGGCATCGACCCGATCGAGCAGGCCGTCAACACCCTGTCAGCGCGTACGGGAGCGCTGTTCGTCATCGCGGCGGGCAACGACGGAGCACCCGGCTCGGTCGGCAGCCCGGGCAGCGCCGATGCGGCGTTGACGGTCGGCGCGGTCGACAAGTCCGACAAGATGGCCGAATTCTCCAGCCGCGGCCCGAGAAATGGCGATCACGCGATCAAGCCCGACGTGACCGCACCCGGCGCCGACATCATGGCGGCGGCCGCGCAGGGCACGGCAGACGGCCCGTACGTCGCCCACAGCGGCACCTCCATGGCGGCGCCGCACGTCGCGGGCGCGGCGGCGATCCTCGCCCAGCAGCACCCGGACTGGAGCGGCGAGCAGCTCAAGGCCGCGCTCATCGGTAGCGCCGCGCCGCAGGCTGGCGCCACGCATTTCGACCAGGGCGCCGGGCGCGTCGACCTGGTTCGCGCGGTCGGTCAGCAGGTGTATGCCAGTCCCGCGAACATCGGCACGGTCCTCCGCTGGGGCAGATCCGGCGAACGGCAGGCGACCAAGGAGATCACGTACACCAACACCGGCGACTCTGCGGTCACGCTGAACCTCACCGTGGACGGCGACGTGCTGCGCACCTCGGCACAGCGGGTCGAGGTGCCCGCCAAGGGCACGGCATCGGTCGCCGTGACGATCGACGGGACCGGCAAGGAGCCCGGCGATCATCCGGGCACCATCACGGCCCGATCGGGTGACCTTCTCGTCCGTACCGTCGCCACCGCGTACGTGGAGCCGGAAGCCTACGACGTGAAGATCAGCGCACTGGGTACCGACGGCCAGCCCGTCGACGCGGTCGGGGAATTCTACAACGGCAAGGGCGAGAGCCTCCGGATGGTCCTTCGCGGCGCGCCGGACACCTACCGGCTCCCCGCCGGCGAGTGGAGCCTGTACGTGGACATCTACGAAGGCACGCGCATCACGACCACGCACTTGCCGGTGAAGGTCGGCGAACAGGGCACGGAGATCGTCCTGGACACGCGCCAGGCCAAACCGATCAGATTCACTCTGGACGAGCCCACGGCTGTCGTCAGCGGGTGGACCGAGATGTGGGTGATCAACGGTTCGTGGTACCTCGGCTGGGCCGGAGGCAGGCCCGACCCCAGCGCCGTGTACTTCGTGCTCGGCTCCAAGCAGCCCGGACTGAAGTACGTCACCAGAATGCACTTCCACAAGAAGGACGCCTCTCCCACCCCCGTCCGCTACGACCTGGTGGACGAACGCCATGACGGCGTGCCCGAAGACCCCACGTACGCGGCCAGGGTGAAGGACCTCGACAAGGTGACCACCACCTTCCGCGGTGCCGGAACGGCCGCGAAGGGCACCTACTTCGTGGCGAACGCCATCGAAGGCGTTTCTGACGGATTCCTGACCCCCACGAACGATGTGCCTCTGCCGGGCAAGCTCACGGAATACCGGACGCGAGGGCACAAGTGGTCCAGCGCGCTGCGCGTCGGCGAATCCGCGGTCACGGGGGCCACGGGACCCGCCGGCGACGGCCGCGATCGGCAGACGTGGGGCGTCGCGGTCAGCGGCCCGTCCTTCGCCACCTCGGGCGCCTGGCGGGAGGGGAACACCGTGACGTTCGACGGCGCCCGGCTGTTCTCCGAGGGCGTGCCCGGCCGGGTCGGCATGGACGGCGCCGCCACCGGCACCGTCAGCCTCGCCAAGGGTGATCAGGTCATCTCCACGATCGACTACACCAGGTGCGGGCTGTGGGAGGCCGATTCCTGCCGGCTGAGCACCGGTCTCCCGGCGGAGCCCGCCAGGTACACGCTCAGCGCGACGGCCAGCCGACAGGTGCCGCACTCCACGCTGTCCACGAAAGTGGAATCGACGTGGACGTTCCGCTCGGCGAGCACTGCCAAGCGGGAAGCGCTCGCCCTGGCGGCGGTTCGCTTCGCCCCGGAGGGGCTGGACGAGTACAACCGCGCCAAGCCCGGATCGTCCACCCGGCTGCCGATCTGGATCGAACGCAATCCCGGCGCTCCCGCGGCGGCCGTGAAGTCCATCCACCTGCAGATGTCCGTCGATGACGGAGCGACCTGGCGCGACATCCGGGTCAGAGTCAAGGGCTCGGACTGGACGGCGCAGATGACCAACCCGCGCACGGCGGGCTTCGTGTCCCTGCGCGCCACGTCGACCGACACCGCGGGCAACACCGTCAGCCAGACCATCCACCACGCCTACGCGGTCGGATAACCCTCCCCGCAGGGTGGTAGCGATCTTGGACGCCTTGATCACGCACGAGTTCTGGCCCCACCTGGGTGAGATCCCGGTTCGAGGGTTCAGTCCGTCTGTGGGTTCGGGGACACTGCCGTCCCCGAACCCCTGCAGGGCGTGAACATCGCCCCCCGCGGGCGCGGGCTCAGCTCAGCATCCATGCCGAAAGAGGACGTCACTGCCGGCATAGATCGCCATGGCGGGACCAGAGAACGAGCATTGACTATCGCTGCAAGACCGCGCGCCACTCATCTTCGATGATGCTGAACAGCTCGGAGTCTCGCCAACCGTCACGAATCAGCGCGGTGTGGCGATGCCGCCCTTCCCAGGTCATGCCGAGCTTGCTGAGCACCCGAGCCGATCCAACATTTCGCGGGTCACAGGTGGCATAGATGCGGTGAAGGCCAATCTCCTCGAATCCTCGTCTGAGGAGCTCATTCCCTATCGCGGTTCCTACCCCTTGGCCCCACCTGTGCGGGTGAACAACATAGGTGATCTCGCCTTGGCGTTGTTCTTGACTCCGGACGTGCAGCTCACCCATGCCAACCACGTCGCCGATCGAATCACAAGCCGATCTTGCCAGTCGCGCTTGGCAGCGAGCTGAAGATGTGAATCAGGCACTCACGCACCGGACAACGGGTTGACCGCCGTCAGCTGTGGGTGGAGTGCTGGGCCTCGCTCTGAGCGAGCCGGTAGGAGCGAGTGCCGGTGTCGATGATGGCGGCGTTGAAGGTGCGGCGGTCGACGATCGCGGCGCAGAGACGCGGCTCGGTGAAGGTCTTGGTCCATGCGTCCTTCTCCCGAAGCTGCCCCCAGCCGTCAGGTAGCACTGATCGGACAGAACGCCTATTTTCCGTCCGGTTCCGGAATGACTGAGTCGCAGGTCAGCGCATCCGAGACGCTCTCCACGCGGATTCGAGCGTATTCCAGCGCTAACATCCGGTGCCGAAAACTCGGTCTCTGCTGTCCGGCGCGGACCCCGCGCGACCTGTAACGATCGCCGGGTCGTACTGATTGATCAGCACACGGACAGCAGCGGTTACCTGATCATGGCCTGCCAGTAGGAGCGGACCGGTGAACCGGGTTTGGTGTCACATGCGTTGACCCTGTGCGGGATGATGGTCGACGGTCGCCCTGTCGTGATCTCTGACGGGAGTCACTGACCAGCCGACCCCCTGGGGGGGGAGAGGTGCCTGATGGCCCTGCCGGTGGTGACTGATGCGAGGGAGTGGCGCGCGAAGGCGTTGGCGAGAGCAGCCGAGGCGCGGAAAGCGCACGGCGCGGCGTGCGGCCTCAAGTAAGCCATGCGAACTGAGAGGCTTTCGTGGATTTTACGATCTGCCAGTTTCTGGGGCACACATGCGAAGATGGCCGGGACTCGCCTATCTGGCACGCGCAGATGCAGGTGGCGGCATGTGCGCATCTGCTGAATGAGTAGCTGCAGGAGGACACCCCTGACAAGGAAGCGGTCGGCATTCGCCTCCTCGTCGATGTTCGTGAAGTGACGCAGGCCCCCGCCGGGCCGGAGACCGCCTCCCTCGTGAACGCCGGTGTGTTTCCGGCCTTGTCGCCCTATGGGCCGGTGCGCGAGCTGCTCTCCTGCGAGCCGATCCCTCTCCCCGGGGTGGCTACGGCCGTGGAGCGCGCCCTGTTCGGCACGCCGGCGTCACGGCGCGTCGAACTGATGTCCGCCGCTCTTCGGGCGTCGATCGAAGACTGGGCAGAGGAGGCGGCGCTGGTGAGGGTCGCCGACCCGGCCGGTGGCGACGTCCAGGGGGAAACGCATGTTGTGCTTCTGTCCTCCTCCGGCCTGATGCGCCTCAGTGTCGTGCGCGTGGCTGATCGCGGACTCGACCGTGACCCGGCCTGTTCCTTCGCGGGGCATTGGTGCGACAGCGGAGCCCGGCCGGGGGAGCGGAGTCACGCGCTCACCGAGGCGAGGCTGCAGGCCATCTGCGCGGGAACTGCTCTTCACGCCCCGCTGGACCTCTTCGGCTACGGCCGCCGTTCAAGATCGAATGGGTGCGGCATGGGCTGCCGTCCTCAGCTGGAGTGGACGCCATCCGGACGTGGTGGAGAAGTAGCGCGTGGAGCCGACGGTATCTCGAGGATTACCTGCTCGACGAGCTGCCCGTCCCTGACGATCCGCAGGCGTATTTCGAGGATCCGGACAATCTGACGGAGGAGCGTGATCCGCTCGAACTGGGCGACCCGGACAACGGCCGGGCATGGTGGGGAGGGGAGGTCGGCGCCGGACTCCAGCCTCTGGACACGACGGAGTTCTTCCGGGAACTGCAGTCCTTCCGTGCCGCCTGCCTGCAGGAAGCAGTTGGCACGGAGGCGGCAGAGCTGGTGCCGCATCTCCTGAACGAGCTTCTCGACCGGCCCATCCGCCGCGTGGGCGGTCCGGAACGCCGTTTACGGGTGTGGGCCGATGCCGACGAGGACGGCCGCTTCTGGCGGGATGCGACAGACGAGGTCTACCGGTACGGCCATGGGCGCAGGCTCTTGATCCTTGGTCCGGCCGGTTGGCGGGCAGCGAGTGCTGGTGCGGCTGCGGTTGCGGCGGCTGAGGTGCCCGACGGTCGGGTGTGAGCGGCAGACGTTTCGAGAGCCGCTGCCCTGGCTGGCCGAGCCGTATCAGCGCCGCACGATCGCCTTGACCACGCAGGTGGGGGCAGTGGTGCGGGAACTGGCCGGGCGGGCGGGATCGCGCCTGCTGGCCATGCTGGGAGTCAGGATGTCGCGGCAGAGCGCCGTCCGTTCGTTGCTGCGCCTGCCCCTGCCGGCTCGTCCGGTGCCGGAGGTGATCGGGGTGGACGACTTCGCGCTCCGTAAACGACACCGCTACGCCACCGTGATCATCGACGCGGTGACGCGGGAACGGATCGATGTGCTCGCCGATCGTCAGGCCGACACCTTGCAGGCATGGCTGCGTGCCCACCCTGGGGTGCGGATGGTGTGCCGGGACAGCAGCGGTGCCTATGCCGAGGCGATCCGTCGCGCCCTGCCGAACGCAGTGCAGATCGGTGATCGCTGGCATATCTGGCACAACCTGGCCGAAGCCGTGGTCAAGGAGGTCGCCGCGCACTCGATCTGCTGGGGCAAGACCGGCCCGCCGCCGAAAGAAGGGGTACGGTCCGCCACCACACGCGAGCGCTGGCAGCAGGTTCATGCCCTGCTCAATCAGGGTGTCGGTCTGCTGGAATGCGCCCGCCGTCTCGGCCTGGCGCTCAACACCGTCAAGCGCTACGCCCGGGTCAGCCAACCCGAACGGCTGGTACGCGTGCCGAAATACCGGCCCACGCTCGTCGACCCGTTCCGCGACCATCTGCGTGAACGCCGGGCCGACGATCCCGCCGTCCCGGTCCAGCAACTCCTCGCCGAGATCAAGAAACTCGGCTATACCGGCAGCCAGAACCTGCTCTACCGCTACATCAACCAAGGCCGCGTCGAATGCGACCGGCCCGCGATCTCACCCAAGCGTCTGGCCGGCCTTCTTCTCACCGAACCGAGCAAGCTCACCGGCCACCACGCCGAGCGACTGGATGCCACCATCAACGCCTGCCACGAGATGACCATGCTCGCGACATTCGTCCGGGACTTCGCCGCTCTCCTCGATCCCAAGCAGGGCAACGACCAGCGACTGACCGCCTGGATCGGACAAGCGCGGCAGGTCGACCTGCCTCACCTGCACGCCTTCACCCGCGGGCTGGACTACGACCGGGCCGCCGTCAACGCCGCCCTCACCCTCCCGTTCCACAACGGCGGCACCGAAGGCGTCAACACCAAAACGAAAATGATCAAGAGGCAGATGTACGGGCGAGCCGGCTTCGCGCTCCTTCGCCATCGCATCCTGCTCGGCTAACCACTTTCCGTCACCACCGAAAGTGGGCCAGAGCCGTTGTTCTCTTACAGTCCCGCCCGCCGGCGGTTCAGCTGCCCTCTGTTATGGAGGCGGCGAGGTGGTCTTGGAAGGTGGCGTGGCGGAACTGGTAGATCGGGCCGACGGAACGCAGCAGGCCGAGGCGGTGGGCGTCGTCCAGGAAGTCCATCAGCTTGCGGGGGATGTGTCCCTCGTGGGCCAACCGCCATATGGCGAGCGTGTAGATCAGCCAGGCGTGGCGGCGCCCGAGCATGAGTCCGGATACGAGCCCGGCCGCGAGCCCGGCCGCGAGCCCATCCGCGAGCCCGACCATTGGCCCGGCCGCGAAACCGCCCGCAAGCCCGGCCACGAGCGCGCTCACGAGTCCAGGGATGGTGGTTCGTAGTGTCGTGAGGGTTCTGTCGGCTCTCCAGCTCGACAAGGGCGTGATTGCAGCCGTAAGGGATGCTGGACGTTCCGCCCATTCGATGAGCCCGAGCGCGAGCGCGAAAACGAGCCCGGCCGGGAGTCCCACCGCGAACCCCCCAGCGATCCCGAACGCGTCTATCACCGCGAGCCCTCCCGCGAGCCAGGTCGTGGCCTGCCCGAGCAAAAGCCCGAACACTAGCTGGAATCGCACATTCTTGGTGAACCGGGCTGTTCTGCCGGTGAGGCGAAGATCGGCATAGCCGGGCAATTCAGTGAACCAGGTGAAGACCTTGGGCCCGTCCATGGCTCCCATGAGCCCGAGCATCAGGCCGGGGATGAGCCCGAGCATGAGTCCGAACGGAAGCCCGCCCTCGAGACCGGGCTCGAGATCGAGCGCGGGCCCGCCCACGAACCCGAACAGGAGCGCGACTGCGAGTCCGAGCGTGAGTCCGGCTGCCACCCCGGATCGTTGGATGACGAGGCGCTGTTCGGCTGGAGAGGTGGTGTGCTGGGCCAGGTTCCACCAGGCCAGGTCGTAGGTGGAGTGCTCGTGCATGAGGCGGGCGAGGTAGGCCAGGTAGTTACGGGCGTGGTCGGGGTTCCAGGCGGTGCGGGGCCGGAAATGGTCGGCGGGGTCAAGGCTGTGGGGCCGGTTGTCGATGACGGCCGGGATGAGATGGTCGAACAGGTGCCGCCGCAGGGTCGCCTCTTGTTCGGCCAGAGGGCCGGTCAGCGGGGCGGGGTCGGCGGCGGGGGTGATGTAGACGGTCCGGATGAGCCAGAGCCCCAGTGCCGTTTCGGTCAGCCGGCTCAGCCCTGGGTGGGAGCCGTCGCGCAGGGCGGCCCAGACCGGGTCCCAGTCGTGGCGGGGCACCGGCGGCAGGCATGTGTACAGGTAGGTTTCCGCGGCGGCGGCGGTGATGGAAGCGGGGGTGATGACAGCGGCGGCAGTCAGCACGTCCCCGGCCTGGTCGATCGCGGTGGCGAACTCCTCGGTGCGGCTGGTCAGGATGAAGGCGTCTCCTTTGGCCAGCCACCGGTTCAGTGTGCCGATCACCTGGGCGCGGGCTTGGACGGGGATCTCGTCCAGGCCGTCCAGGATGGGGAGGACATGGCCGTGGTCGACCAGGGCCTTGGCCGCGCCTGGGCCGAACCGCTGGGCTCTCAGCGCGGGGTAGTCGCGGCTCAAGCGGGTGGAGAGCCAGTCGTGTAGCCGCGGGTAGGTGGCGGCGTCCCAGTCGTTGACTGGCACGAGGACCGGCACCGGGTCGTCGTCTCGACGGTCAGGGCCAGCCAGTTCATGCAGGAGTTGGATGGCCAGGGTGGTTTTGCCGGTTCCGGGGCCGCCGGTGATGACGAGCCGTCGGCGGTACAGCTTCCGGAAATCCTCGGCGAGTTGGCGGACGCAGTCACTGGAGGCGGTGAACGTCAACGGTTCGGGGCCGATCAGGCGGAGGTGGTCCATCAGGCGCGGATCATCGGTCAGATGCCAGGAGATCGGGATGGGTTCGGGGTCACCCAGGGCGCGGATACTTGCCTCGGTTTCCCACTGCTGGGCAACTATGACGGCCAAGGTCCTCTTCGCTGCGGCGAGGTTTTCCTCCGGCGTTCCCGCAGCCAATGGAAGGCGGGCGACACGCTCGGCCCACATCCCGCGCGCCGTCAGGCCCAGGCCGATCACGCCGATGAACGCGCCGATCACGCTGGATGCCTGATCCGCCTTCTCCAAACCGACCTGGCTGAAGTGCAAGCCCATCCAACCCACGATGCTGGCGAACGTAATGATGCCTGCCCATTTGAGAACTCGTCCCGGCATGGACTCATCGTCGCGTCACGGCACTACCAATGGGGATAATCAAAGGCAAGGTTAATCCGACCGTTGCACGATTTCCTCAGCCGTACAAGGCAGTGAGGGGAGTGGTAGTTCCAGCCTGTGCGGTGCAACAACGCGGATACTGCTGCTGAGCTGGGCGTTTGTCGGGCGATCAGGATGCTCCGTGGTGTTCGTTGATCGAGCCTGCGACGGTCCTTCGACAGTGGATCCGGGAAGTCATGTCGACCACCTTGCGGGGATCGTGCAACAGCGGGCGAGGAGAACGGCCCTGATGCGGGCGATGATGGTTGAAATAGTGTTCGTACTCGGCCAGGACCTTACGCAGGTACCGCTCACCATGGATGAGTAGGTGATCGAGGCACTCAGGGCGTAGCGTTCCTAAGAACCGCTCCACGAACGCGTTCGCTCGGGGCGACCGGACGGGCGTCTTAATGACCCGCACGCCATTGGCGGTGCACACCTCATCGAACGAGCGGGAGAACTTGCCGTCACGGTCTCGGATGAGAACCCTGACGGCGCTGGCGCGCTCGTCCAGGTCCATCAGCAGGTTCCGGGCTTACTGGGTGGCCCAAGCGGCCGTGGAGTTGGGAGTGAGGCCCAGTAGGTGTATGCGGCGTGTCTCGATCTCCATGACGAACAGGACGTACAGGCGTTTGAGGAAGACAGTGTCGCCGTGCAGGAAGTCCCAAGCCAGGATGCCGGAGGCTTGGGAGGTGAGGAACTGTCGCCAAATCGTGGCCGTGGAGTAGAAGTCTGGAGAGTTTCGCTGGTCGCCGCTGACAGGTTCAGTTAACGTTCCACAGCAGACGCTTTGAATCACGCTCCGGGGTATGTGGGCATGAATTCGGAGCGGAGCTCGTCCAGGGAGGTCATGTGCTGGCCCTCACGGGCGTCGACCGTGCAGAGAGTATTCCACTGACCGAGCGGCCACGGCTGTCGAATGGAGCCGCGCCGCGGCAAGCGCCGGCGCAGACGTTGGCCAGCCGTGACCTTCGTGGCGGGGACAGGCCACCGCAACCATGGCGTTGGGCGAGGCATTCGCCGGAACTAGTCGGCTGGGACATCGAGTGAGCGAGAGCAGCGATGTGGGCAGATGATGCCGCCTCCCTGATGCTGTCCGCCCCAGGGGCTCGCGTGCTCCTGGTCGGTACGGGCAGGCACCTTCCAGGATCGATGTTGACAGCGGTGCCTGCGGTAGAGCAGACCCTTCTCGATCTGGGCCGTTGCCTGATCGACCGCGCGGGGCTCGAATCGGGAAGCCTGACCGTGCTCCTGGATCCGGACGATCCACGCGTGTTCGGCGATGCACTGGTTAAGGCAGCCGATGAAGCCGACGATGTGCTTCTGCTGTATTACGTGGGCCATGGCCTGCTCAGCGTGGATGGAGAGTTGCATCTAGCCACTCGGGCAACGATGGACTTGACTCGTGGCATCGCCGCACATCAAGCCCTGCCGTACTCAACGATCGCCGAGGTCTTGGCTGCGTGCCGTGCGCCCCTGCTGGTGACCATGCTGGACTGCTGCTTCGCCGGACGGGCCGCCGGTGTGCCACGTACCGGAGTGGACGGCGTGTTCGCCGCCAACATGGGGGGAGGCTATGTTTTAGCCGCTGCGGGGGTGGACGAGGCAGCGTGGGC
>NZ_JBSFGJ010000146.1:0-20054 GCF_053596515.1 Nonomuraea sp. NPDC001684 | reverse complement strand
GCGGCGTCCACGGTCGCGACCACGACCGCGTCGGCGAGTTCGAGCACCTTGCCGAACTCGGCGGGGGCGAAGCACGGCACCTCGTGGCCGATCCGCTCGGCGTAGTAGTCCATGCGGGTCCGGTTGGTGTCGCACAGGGCGACGATCGTGCCGGTGTCGCGCCACTCGCCGAGCAGCGCGTCGACGTACAGCTGCGCGCGGTGCCCGAGCCCGACGAACGCGTACCTCATGGTCGTCCTCTCAGCCGCCGAGGGCGGCGTTGGCCTCGGTCAGGAACTTCTGGGCGGCGACGTCGGGGGCCATCCGGCCGAAGATGACCTCCTCGGTGTACCGCTTGAGCATGTCCTCCAGGGCGCTGGCGCCCTTCGGCGGCGCGGCGGGCGGGTCGGCCAGCTCGCCCTTGATGGAGTCGACGAACTGCAGCGTCTTCTGGTCCGCGGGCGGCAGCTTGTCCTTGACCGCGGCCAGGACCTTCGAGCTGGCGGGCAGGCCGCGGTCGCTGAGGATGATCCCGCCGACCTCGGCGTCGTTGATCATGAAGTCGATGAACTTGGCGGCCTCGGCGGCGTGCTCGCTCTTGGCGGAGGCGGTGTAGAACATCGCCGGCTGGAGGAACATGCCGCCGGTGGTGGCGCCCTCCGCCTTGGGCAGGCGCAGCAGGCTCATCTCCTTGCCCGACGCCTTGGCGACCGCGCCGAGCTGGTTGCTCCACCACATGCCGGACGCGCCGGTGTTGGTGGCCAGCAGCGACTGGTCCACGCTGGTCGCGCCGACCTCGGCGGTCTTGGCGGCGTCGGGGCTGCCCTTGGCCTTGATCGTGTCCAGCATGACCTGCCACCAGGCCACGATCGTCTCCGGCGTGACGGCGATCTTGTTGCCCTGGTAGAAGGGCTCGCCGCGCTGGGCGGCGAAGATCTGCAGGAAGGCGGGGTTCCAGTTGAGCTGGGTGCCGTAGACCGTGCCGCCGCCCTTGGCGGTGATCTTCGAGCTGAGGTCGACGTAGTCCTTCCACGTCCACTTCGTGTCGTCGGGCACCTTCTGCCCGGCCGACTCCACCAGGGCCGGGTTGAGCACCACCGAGAAGACGTTCGCGCCGGTGGGCACGGCGAACTGCTTGCCGTCGATGCCGCCGGTGCCGAGCAGCTTGGGGTCGATGTCGGCGGTCTGGACCTTGCCGGTCAGGTCGGCCAGCGTGCCGCGGTCGGCGTACTCGCGAAGGCCGCGGATCTCCAGGGTGATGACGTCCGGGGCGTCGCTCGCGGCGACCTTCGTGGACAGCGTCTCGTAGTAGTTGGCGAAGTCGGAGAACTCGCCCTCGACGTCGATGCCCGGGTTCTTGGCCTCGAACTTCTTGATGGCCTCCTCGGTCATCTTCTGCCGCGCGTCGCTGCCCCAGTAGGAGAAGCGCAGCTTGACCTTTCCGCCGTCGTCGCCGCCGCTGCCGCAGGCCGCGGTGACCGCCAGCACGGCGGTGGCGAGCAGGGCCGCCGACCACGTCTTCTTGCCAGAGCTCACGGCTCTACCTCCTGTGGGATTCGTCTGTGTCGGGGGGTGGGGGAACTACTTCAGTCCCGTGGTGGCCACACCACGGATCAGGTACTTCTGGCCGGCCAGGAAGAAGCCGAAGATGGGCCCGAGCGCGACGATCGACATGGCGAACATCGGGCCCCACGACGAGTCGCTGCTGGCGTCGAGGAAGGTGCGCAGCGCCACCGGAGCGGTGAAGTTGTCCGGGTTGTTGAGGTAGAGGAGCTGGCTGAGGAAGTCGTTCCACGTCCAGATGAAGGTGAAGATCGCCGTCGTGGCCAGCGCCGGGGTGCAGAGCGGGATGATCACCCTGATGAAGGTGCGCCAGTAGCCGGCGCCGTCGATCTCGGCGGCCTCGTCCAGCTCCCTGGGGAGCGAGCGGATGAACTGCACCATCAGGAACACGAAGAACGCGTCCGTGGCCAGCACCTTCGGCATGACCAGCGGCCAGATCGTGTTGATCAGCCCGAGCTTGGAGAACATGACGTACTGCGGCACGATCAGCACGTGGTGCGGCAGCATGATCGTGCCCAGCATGAGGGTGAACCACAGCTTCTTGAGCGGGAAGTTCAGCCGGGCGAAGGCGTAGGCGGCCAGCGAGCAGGCCACCAGGTTCGCCACCACCGACAGCACGGTGATCACCGCGGAGTTCCACAGGTAGTAGCCGAAGGGGTGCTTCAGCGCGGTCCAGCCCTCGGTGTAGTTCTCCAGCGTGACCTCGCTCGGCCACAGGCCGGGCTGCCGGAAGATCAGCTCCTCGGGCTTGAGCGAGCTGGAGATCATCCACAGCAGTGGATAGAGCATGACCAGGCCGAACCCGATCAGCAGCACGTGCTTGACCACCCGGCCGCCCCTGAGCGGGCGGAACAGGACGGGCAGCGGCCTACTTGGTGTCGCCATAGAAGACCCAATACTTGGACGCGAGGAAGTTCACCCCGGTGAGGCCGGCGATGATGAGCAGCAGGACCCACGCCATGGCGGCCGCGTAGCCCATGTCGAAGCTCTTGAAGCCCTTGAGGTAGAGGTAGAGCGTGTTGAACATCGTGGAGTCGGCCGGCCCGCCCGAGCCGCCGCTCACGATGAACGACTGCGTGAACGACTGGAACGACTTGATGATCTCCAGCACCAGGTTGAAGAAGATGATCGGCGTCAGCAGCGGCAGCGTGATCGACCGGAACTGGCGGAAGACGCCGGCGCCGTCCACCGCGGCGGCCTCGTAGTAGCTGGCGGGGATCTGCCGCAGCCCGGCCAGGAAGATGATCATCGGGGCGCCGAACGTCCAGACGTGCAGGATGATCAGCGTGCCGAGGGCGGTGTCGGGGTCGCTGACCCAGCCGGGCCCCTGGATCCCGAAGACCGCCAGCACGGCGTTGACCAGGCCCTCGGCCCCGAAGACCTTGCGCCACAGGATCGCGATCGCCACGCTGCCGCCCAGCAGCGAGGGCAGGTAGAAGATCGACCGGTAGAGCGACAGGCCGCGCAGCCCGCGGTCGAGCACCAGGGCCAGCGCGAGCGCGAAGGCCAGTTGCAGCGGCACGGAGACGACCACGTAGATCGTCGTCACCTTCAGCGAGTTCAGGTAACGGGCATCCTCGGTGAACATCTTGACGTAGTTGTCGAACCCGACCCACTTGGCCTCCTCCAGGAGGTTGTAGTCGGTGAACGACAGGTAGAGCGAGGCGACGATGGGACCGATCGTGATGACGAGCAGACCGGCGAACCAGGGTGCCAGGAACAGGTAGGCGGCCCGCGCCTCGCGGCGGGAACGTCTGGACGCGCGACGGTCTCCCCGCTCGGGCGGGGTCGCGGCGTCCGGGAGTCTCACCGCCACCGAGTCAGCCATGACGGAACTCATTCGTCATCACGGACCTTCCGGCGAGATGTGAATGGATAGCGCTTTCCTATAGCTGCCGGGAAAGTTCCGTCAACCCTTTGCAGGCGTTACATCGCCGTTATCGATATATCGACACCGTATTTTCCCTGGTGACAAGCGCTTACCGCGCAGAGGTAGGACGAATATTGCTGCGATTTAGTACAACCGTTTGCAGGTCATCGGGGCGGCGCCGTCGACTCCCGCACCACCAGCCGGGTCTCCAGCGAGGTCGTGGCGCTCACCTCCTGGATCAGCAGGTCGACCGCCAGCCGCCCGGCCGCCGCGGTGGGCATCGCGACCGTGGTGAGCTTGGGCCGGTTCAGCCGCCCCGGCACGATGTCGTCGATGCCCACCACGCTGACGTCCTCCGGCACGCTCAGCCCGAGCTCGCCCAGCCCCTCGACCAGGCCGATCGCCATGAGGTCGTTGTAGGCGAGCACCCCGGTCACCCCGGCCTCGCGCACCGCGGACGCGGCGGCCAGTCCGCCCTGCTCGGTGGGCGAGTTCGGCCCGAGGACGACCAGCTCGACGCCCGGCACCCGCTCGGCGGCCGTCCGGATCTCGCCGCTCGTCCAGGAACCCGCCGGGCCGGACAGCAGCGCCACGCCGCGGTGCCCGAGCCCGGCCAGGTGCTCGACCGCCAGTCGCGCGCCGTGCCCGACGTCCATCAGCACCGTGGCCGCGCCGCGCAGCCGCCGGTTGACCACCACGAGCGGCACCCGCTCGGCCAGCCGCTCCAGCACCTTGTTCGACGAGCGCGGGCTGCACAGGACCACGCCGTCCACCTGCTTGGAGAACGCCTGGACCAGCTCCTCCTCGGCGGCCGGCTCCTCGTCGGTGTCGGCCACGAACAGGTGGTAGTCGCGCTGCCGGGCCGCGGCGTGCGCGGCCTTGATCAGCGGCGGGAAGAACGGGTTGGCGATGTCGGCCACGATCAGGCCCAGGTTGTGGGTACGCCCGGTCGTGAGCGCCCTGGCCGCCCTGTTGGGCCGGTATCCCAGCTCCTCGGCCACCGTCAGCACTCTGGTCCGGGTCGCGGCGTTCACCATGTGCGGCGCGGAGAACGTCCGCGACACGGTCGATACGTGCACACCGGAAGCGCGGGCCACATCACGAATCGTCACTGTCACAGCCACCCACCCTAACGCAACCGCTTGCAGGCATGATGGTCACGATGAAAGCGCTTGCCGATCGATCGGCCATGGACCGCTCATATGTTTGCCCAGCTAGATGGCATGGTCGAAAATCGGCTCTTGACGCCTCGCCCTGCCTGGCCCATAGGTTTGGTGCAACTGTTTGCAGTCCTGAAGGAGTCCCCCACGGTGAGCAGAGTGCTCGTCACCGGCAGCGCCGGACGCCTCGGCCGCAGCGTCGTCACCACGCTCGCCGCCGCCGGGCACGAGGTGATCGGCGTGGACCAGGCCCCCGGCACGCCGGTCGAGGCCGCCGCGACGTCACCGGCCGACCTCACCGACACCGGCCAGGCGTACGAGGTCGTCGCCCGCTTCCGGCCGGAGTCGGTGATCCATCTGGCGGCCATCGCGACGCCGTTCAGCCGGCCGGAGTCAGTGATCTTCCAGGTGAACACCCGGCTCGCGTTCAACGTCTGCGCGGCCTCGGTGGACCTGGGCGTGGCCGGCGTGGTGGTGGCCAGCAGCCCCACGGTGATCGGGTACGGCGCGCCCGGCGGCTGGCGGCCGTCGTACCTGCCGATCGACGAGGAGCACCCGGCGCTGCCCTGGAACGCCTACAACCTGTCCAAACTGGTGGCCGAGCAGACCATGCGGACGTTCGCGCGGGCGGGCCGGACGAGGATGGCGGCCGTCCGGCCGTGCTTCGTCATCCCGCCCGAGGAGTGGGCGGGCGCGCCCACGCAGTCGGGGCACACCGTCAGGGAGCGGCTCGACCAGCCGGAGATCGGCGGTGTCTCGCTGTTCAACTACCTCGACGCGCGCGACGCGGGCGAGCTGTTCGCCGTGCTGGTCGCGGCGCTGCCCGAGCTGCCGGTCGGCGAGGTCTTCTTCGCCGGCGCGGCCGACGCCCTGGCCAGGGAGCCGCTGGCCGACCTGCTCCCGCAGGCCGTGCCGGGCACCGAGGAGCTGGCGGCGGCCCTCACCGGCACCGCTCCCGCCTTCTCCACGGACAAGGCCCGCCGCCTGCTCGGCTGGGAGCCCAAGCGAAGCTGGCGAACCGAACTCAAGGAATCCGAATGAATCTCAGCGGTGTGCTGTTCTTCCCCGTCACCCCCTTCGACGCCGACGGCGCGCTCGCCGAGCAGGTGCTGGCCGAGCACATCCGGCGCGGCATGGCGCACCGCCCCGGCGGCGTGTTCGTGGCCTGCGGCACCGGCGAGTTCTCCGCGCTGTCGGAGGCGGAGCACGCGCGGGCCGTCCGGGTGGCGGCCGAGGTGGTGGACGGGCGGGTGCCGGTGTTCGCCGGGGCGGGCGGCCCGATCGGCGCGGCGTTGAACCAGGCGCGGGCGGCCCGCGCGGCCGGCGCCGACGGCCTGCTGCTCATGCCTCCGTACCTGACGCAGGGGCCGGCGAGCGGCTTCGCCGCGTACGTGGCCGCCGTCGCCGCCGAGCTGCCGGTGATCGTCTACCAGCGCGGCCCGGTCGTCCTCGACCCGGACGCCGTGGTCGAGCTGGCCGGCGTGCCCGGCGTGATCGGGCTCAAGGACGGGCTCGGCGACATCGACCGGATGCAGCGGACCGTCCTCGCGGTCCGCGAGAAGCACCCGGACTTCCTGTTCTTCAACGGCCTGCCGACCGCCGAACTGACCATGCCCGCCTACCGCGGCATCGGCGTCGACCTGTACTCCAGCGCGGTCTTCGCCTTCGCCCCCGAGATCGCCGTGGCGTACCTGAACGGCGACGAGCGGCTGCTGACCGAGTTCTACGCGCCGCTGGTCCGCCTGCGCGACAAGGCCCCCGGCTACCCGGTGGCCCTGGTCAAGGCCGGCGTACGGCTGCGCGGCCTCGACGTCGGCCCGGTGCGCCCGCCGCTGGTGGACGTGGCCGAGGAGCACCTGGCCGAGCTCGACGCGCTGATCAGGTCCGGGCTCGCCCTGGCGGCCTCGTGATCACCGGCCTGCGCACCGAGCTGCGGACGGTCCCCCTGCCCCGCCCGTGGGGCCCGGACGTGCCCGCCAACCACGTGATCGTCTGCCACGTGACGCTGGCGGACGGCCGCACCGGCACCGGGTTCTCCTGGACTCCGCAGATCGGCGCGCACGCCGTGCACGCCCTGCTGGAGCACGACCTGCGCGAGGCGCTGATCGGCCTGCCCGCCCATCCCGAGCTGGTCTGGGACCGGTTGTGGCGGCACCTGCGCGAGGCCGGTCCCGGCGGGATCACCACGGTCGCGCTGGCCGGGATCGACCTGGCGCTGTGGGACCTGCGCTGCGGCGCGAGCGGCCTGGCCGACGTGCTGGGCCGGCGCCGGGAGCAGGTCCCGGCCTACGGCAGCGGCGTCAACCTGCACTACTCCCTGGAGGAGCTGACCGATCAGGCACGGCGCTGGGTGGCCGCCGGGTACCGCGGCGTCAAGATCAAGGTCGGCCGTCCCGACCTGGCCGACGACGTGGCCCGGGTGGCGGCCGTACGCGAGGTGATCGGGCCCGACCGGCTGCTGATGATCGACGCGAACCAGCGGTGGGACCTGCACCGGGCCCGGCGCGCCCTGTCCGCGCTGCGCGAGTTCGACCTCCACTGGATCGAGGAGCCGCTGCCGGCCGACGACGTGGCCGCGCACGTCGAGCTGCGCCGCTCGACCGACGTGCCGGTCGCGGTGGGCGAGAACGTCTACACCGTCTACGGCTTCCGCGACCTGCTCACCGCGGGGGCCTGCGACGTCGTCCAGCCGAACGTGGTGCGCGTCGGCGGCGTCACGCCGTTCCTGCGGATCGCGGAGCTGGCCAGGGCGTTCGACGTGCCGGTCCATCCGCACCTGCTGGGCGAGGTGTCCGGGCAGCTCGCCCTGGCGCTGCCGCTGCCGCCGCTGGCCGAGGACGTCGAGGACGCCTCGTTCGCCCGCCTGGGGCTGCTGGCCGAGCCGTACCCGGTGCGGATCGAGGACGGCGTGCTGCGCGTCGGCGGCCACGCGGGACTGGGGTTGCGATGGGCGTGAGCACGGACCCCGTGAAGGTCGTCCTGGCGGGGGCGACCGGGCACGGGCGGCATCACCTGGACAACCTGCGCAGGCTCGCGGCCACCGGGCTGGTCGAGCCGGCCGGAATCTGCGACGTGCGGCAGGTGCAGCTCGACGGCGACCCCCTGCCGCAGTCGGCGGACCTGGGCGAGCTCGTCGCCGCCACCGGCGCGGAGATCACGATCGTCTGCACGCCGATCCACACGCACGCCGACCTCGCGGTCACGGCGTTGCGCGCCGGGTCGCACGTGCTGCTGGAGAAGCCGCCCGCGGCCAGCCCCGAGGCGCACGCGCGGATCGCCGCGGCGGTGGCCGAGACCGGGCTGGCCTGCCAGGTCGGCTTCCAGAGCCTCGGCTCGCGGGCGGTCCCGGCGCTGCGGGACCTGATGGCGAGCGGCGCGCTCGGCCGCGTCCGCGGCATCGGCGGCGCGGGCGCGTGGGAGCGGCCCGCGTCGTACTTCACCCGCTCGTCCTGGGCCGGACGGCGCAGGCTGCACGGCGCGGACGTGGTGGACGGCGCGCTCACCAACCCCTTCGCGCACGCCGTCGCGACCGCGCTGGCCCTGGTGGACGGCCCGGTCGAGGCGGTCGAGACCGAGCTGTACCACGCCCATCCGATCGAGGCCGACGACACCTCCTGCCTGCGCGTCCGGATCGCGGGCGGGCCGGTGATCACGATCGCGGTGTCGCTGTGCGCGACCGGCCGCAGCGAGCCGTACCTGGTGGTGCACGGGGAGGCGGGGCGGGCGAGGCTCACGTACACGCTGGACGAGCTGCGGGTCGAGCGGGCCGACGGCTCGGTGGAGACCACCGTGCACGAGCGCGACGGGCTGCTGGAGAACCTCGTCGCGCACATCCGCACGGGGGCCGAGCTGCTCGTCCCGCTCTCCCGCACCGAGACGTTCACCCAGGTCCTGGACGCGGTGCGACTCGCCCCCGAGCCGCTGCCCATCGCCGAACGGCACCAGGTCGTGGAGCGCGACGGCGGCGGCGAGGTCACCCACCGGTACCTGCCCGGCATCGCCGAGCTGATCGCGCGCAGCGCCGCGGAGCTGGCGCTCTACTCCGAGCTCGGCGCGCCGTGGACGAAGGTGGAGCTGCGGGTGGCGGGCGCGCCGGTCGCGGCCTACGAGTGGCGGCCCGACCTGCCCGTCACCGACTCGCCGCGGCCGTACCTGCATCCGGTGCGCACCCTGGGCGGCGTCACCGTCACCGAGGTGCGGCCCGACGACCACGTGCACCACCTCGGCGCCGGCGTGGCGATCGCCGACCTGGGCGGCGCGAACTTCTGGGGCGGCCGCACCTACGTCAGGGGCCGGGGACCGGCCTGGCTGGACGACCACGGCAGGCAACGGCACGTCGCGTTCACCCGGCTGGCCGACGACGGCTTCAGCGAGGAGCTGGAGTGGATCGGCCCCGCCGACCGGCTGATCGCCCGCGAGCGGCGCACGGTCACCGCCCGGCCGGTCGGCGACGCGTGGGCGCTCGATCTCGCGTTCACGCTGACCAACCTCACCGGCTCGCCGCTGGAGGTCAACAGCTCGGCCACCAAGGGCCGGCCCGGCGCGGGCTACGGCGGGTTCTTCTGGCGCGCGCCCGGCGCCTCGACCGGCCGGGTGACCTACCCCGGCGACGAGGAGGCCGTGCACGGCAGCCGGGGCCGCTGGGTGGCCATGGCCGGGACCGGCCCGGACGGGCGGGACTGGACGCTGGTGTTCGTGCAGGCCGGCGGCGACCCCTGGTTCGTGCGGGTGGCGGAGTATCCCGGGGTCGGGCAGGCGCTCGCGTGGGACCGTCCGCTCGTCGTCGAGGACACGCTGACCAGGCGGGTCGTGACGGTCGTGGCCGACGGGCGGCTCGACGGGCCGGCGGTCTCGGCGCTGGCCGCCGCCGTGGAGGCGACGATCGGGGAGACGGCGATCGGGGAGCGCGCGTGACACCCGGTCTTCGGTAAGCCCTCATTCCCGGTTTCCCGGCGGTTCGGCGGGCCGCGGCTAGGGTGCGGAGTCTGTGAACGCACCCGTCATCGCCCGGCCCGCCACCGCCAGGGACCCCTTCTTCGACAACGCGAAGTACCTGGCCATCGTGCTGGTCGTGTGCGGTCACCTGATCGAGGACCAGCGCGACGCGCCGCTCGCCCACGCCCTGTACTTCTACGTGTACGTCTTCCACATGCCGCTGTTCATCGTGCTTAGCGGCTATTTGTCCCGAAATTTCACGTTTTCGGGGGGCAAGGCGCGCAAACTCCTCTCCACCCTCGCCGTCCCCTACCTGATCTTCGAGCTGGCCTACTCGCTCCCCCGCCCGATCCTGTACGGCGAGTTCGAGCTGAGCCTGCTCGACCCGTACTACCTCACCTGGTTCCTGCTCTCGCTGTTCCTGTGGCGGTTGTCCACGCCGGTGTGGCAGCAGCTCAAGTGGCCGCTCGCGGTCGCGGTCGCGCTGTCGCTGCTGACCGGGCTCGACCGGTTGCCCGGCGAGCTGGCCATGAACCGCACGTTCGCGCTGCTGCCCTTCTACGTGCTCGGCCTGATGGTGCGGCCCGAGCACTTCGCCCTGCTGCGGCGGCCCTCCATGCGGCTGGCCGGGTTCTGCGTGCTGGGGCTGGGGCTCGCGGTCGCGCTGCTGGTGCACGAGCGGGTGCCGACCGAGTGGATCAGGTGGCGGCACTCCAACGCGGCCATCGGCGTGGACGACCTCACCGGCACCGCGATCAGGCTGGGGCTGCTGGCGGCGGGGGCGGTGCTGGTGGCCGCGTTCCTGGCGGTCACCCCGGCCCGGCGCACCTGGTTCAGCGGGCTGGGCTCGGCCACCATGTACGCGTACCTGCTGCACGGGTTCGTGGTGAAGGGCGCCGAGCGGCTCGGCCTGGGGCTGCCGCTGTCACTCCTGCTGGGCGTCCTGACCGCCACCCTGCTGTGCACGCCCTGGGTGCGCGGGCTGTTCCGCTGGGCCGTCGAGCCCCGGATGACCTGGGCCTTCACCCCGCTCCGCCGTCCCGCCTGACTCGTGCCTGAGCAGCCGCAGCGCGCCCCTGGACAGCGCGACCAGGATGTCGGCGCACTCGTCCAGGTCGGGGTATCGGCCTTCCAGGTGGCCCATGGCCAGGGCGTTCGTGGCCGCGTTGACGCCCTCGGCGATCATCTCCAGGCGGCGCCGGTCCCGTTCGTCGCCGGCCGTGTAGCCGAGCGCGGCCAGGTCGGCCGCGTGGTGCTCGCGGTAGGCCGCGGCCGTACGGGCGGCGAAGTCGCGCAGCGAGGAGGACGGGTCGTGCCGCGCGCGCAGCTGGATGCGCAGCAGCTCGGGGTGGCGGCAGATCGCCTCCAGCGGGATGCGGAAGGTGTCGCGGTGGCGTTCGAGGTCGCCGGGCGCCTCGCGGGCCCTGCGCCGGGCCTCCCGCATCGCGCCGCGCAGCCGGTCGCCGCCCTCCTCCGCGAGCACCAGCAGCAGCTCCTGCATGTCCTTGAAGTGCACGTAGAAGCTGGACTGCGCGATGCCGGCGGCCTTGGCGACCTTGCCGGTCGTCAGGCCGGTCTCGCCCTCCTCGTCGAGGATGGTCAGGGCGGCCTCGATCAGCCTGCGCCGGGTCAGGTCCTTCGCCTCGCTCCTGCTGAGCGGTGTGCTGGTCACGATCGCCTCACGGGACTTGTGTCTGATTTCACCGATAGTACTATCGGTGAAATTGCCGAAGGAGAGTCATGGCCATCGATTTCACTCTCGCCCCCGAGCACGAGGAGATCCGCAAGCGGGTCAGGTCCTTCGTCCAGGAGACCGTGATCCCCGCGATGTCCGGCGTGGAGGAGGGCGACCGGGACGCCTACCTCCGCACGATCTTCGAGCTCCGCCGCCGGGCCAAGGCCGAGGGCCTGTGGCTGCCGCACATGCCGAAGGAGTGGGGCGGCATGGGCCTCGGCCACGTCGAGCTGGCCATGGTGCAGTCGGAGGCGGCCAAGACCCGCATCGGCCCGTGGGTGCTCAACTGCCAGGCCCCCGACGAGGGCAACATGCACACGCTCCTCCACTGGGCGGACGACGAGCAGAAGGAGAAGTACCTGCGGCCGCTGCTGGACGGCGTCCAGATGTCGTGCTTCGCGATGACCGAGCCCGAGGTCGCCGGGTCCGACCCCACCCTGATCCGCACCGAGGCGGTCAAGGACGGCGACGAGTGGGTGATCAACGGCCACAAGTGGTTCATCTCCAACGCCCGCCGGGCGAGCTTCGCCATCCTCATCGCGCGCACCGAGCAGGACGTGCCCGAGGGCTCGCGCGGCGCGAACACGGCCTTCCTGGTGGACCTGCCGAACCCGGGCTGGAAGGACGTGCGCGAGGTCGAGACGATGCACGGCTCGACCGGCCACAGCGAGATCGTGATCGAGGACCTGCGGGTGCCCGACAGCGCGATCCTCGGCGGCCGGGGCAACGGCCACCGGCTGGGCCAGTACCGGCTGGGCCCGGCGCGGCTCGCCCACTGCATGCGGTGGATCTCGCAGGCCGAGACGGCGCTGGACATGATGGTGGACCGGGCGCTCAACCGCTACAGCCACGGCTCGCTGCTGGCCGAGAAGCAGGGCGTGCAGTGGCTGATCGCCGACTCGGCCATGGAGCTCTACCAGTGCAAGCTCATGGTCCTGCACGCCGCCTCGAAGATCGACCGGGGCGAGGACTTCCGTACGGAGGTGTCGATGGCCAAGCATTTCGTGGCGAACAGCCTCAACCGCATCGTCGACCGGGCGATCCAGGTGCACGGCGCGCTCGGCTACTCCACCGACACGCCGCTGGCGAGCATGTTCCAGCACGCCCGCTGGGCCCGCTTCGCCGACGGCGCCGACGAGATCCACCAGATGCGCATCGCCGAGCGCACGATCGCGGCCTACCAGGCGACCGGTTCGACGAGCGCGGCGACCGGCGGCCTGCCGCTATAGCGCGAGATATGCCCGCATGACGGGCTGCCAGCGGTTGGCCGGGACGCCCCGGAGCGCGGCCACCGCCAGGCAGTACTTGCTGACGCTGACCGGCCGCACCCCCAGCCCGCGCAGCACCCGGTCCACCAGCGCCCGCCCGTCGGCCGACTTCGACTCCAGCAGCACCCGGTCGCGGCGGGCGGGCACCCGTCGGCCGCCGTCGTGGCAGAGCAGGCCGGTGTCGCAGGTCAGCCGGGCCTGCCCGGTTCGGTCGACGAGCGTGACCCGCCGGTAGTCGGTGGACAGCACGGGCCCGAGCGCGTCGGGCACGACGACGCTCAGCTCGCTGCTCAGCGTGTCGCCGACGAACTCCATGGCCTCGCTGGTCAGCTCGCCGGCCGCCGCGGCGTCGTACGGGATGCGGTGTTTGTCGGTGTTGCCGCGGGTGCCGTTCAGCTTCAGCTCCAGCCATCGCCCGCCCCCGTCCAGGTACGTGCGGGTGCGCAGCTTGAAACGGCGCCGCCGGTCCTGCCGGTGCTGGCGGAAGGTCAGCAGATCGGGCGTGTCGAAGTAGGTCGAGGTGTAGCGGAACTGGCGCAACGCCCCGATCCGCAGCACCGAGAGCCGGTCGCCCAGCTCGGCCACCAGCTCGGCCATGGCCGGGACGCTGACCACGTACTTGCGGTCCACCCGGCTCATCAGCTCCGGCACGTCGTCCAGCCCGACCGGCGGCAACCCGGCCGCGACGCCCGCCATCAGCGCGCCCGCGTCCCTCATCGGGCCACCTCGGCGATCTGGAAGCGCACGTCCACCACGGTCACGTCGCGCACGTAGTCCACCTGGGTGACGACGCAGTGCAGGACGCGGCCCCGCAACCGGCTCTCCAGGTCGGCCCTGAGCAGCTCGGGGTCGGCGTGCACGACGTCCAGCGTCACGACCTGCTGCCTGGTGCGGCCCAGCAGGCGAGGGTGGTCGGCGACGTGCACGACGGCCAGCAGCACGCCGTCCAGGAGCAGCGCGGTCAGCGGGAGCTGGGAGGCGATGCCGTTCACCAGCCCGAGGACGATCGCCACGAAGTAGTAGGCGATCTCCTGCTGGGTGATCTCGCTGGACCGCAGCCGGATGATCGACAACACCCCGAACAGCCCGAACCCGACCGCCAGGTCCACCCGCTGGACCAGCAGCAGGGAGACCACCGCGAAGATGCCCACGTTCAGCGCCACGTAGGCGAACAGCAGGTCGCGCCGGTGATGTCGCCGGTAGTACAGGCCGTAGGCGAGGACGGTGATCGCCGCCAGGTCCATCGCCAGTCCGGCCGTCACGGTGTCTTGCCCCTCGTTCTCATGTCCACCAGCCTGCGGCTCGCCGGTGAGGGAGCCGTGAGGCGCCCATTAGGCGGCTCTCATCCGGTAGCCGGTGCCGCGCACGGTCTCGATGCGGTCGGGCCCGATCTTCCTGCGCAGGTAGCGGACGTAGACGTCCACGACGTTCGAGCCCGGGTCGAAGTCGAAGCCCCAGACGTGGCTGAGCAGCTGCTCGCGGGTCAGCACCTGGTCGGGATGCCGGCAGAAGATCTCCGCCAGCGCGAACTCCCTGGTGGACAGGTCCACCACGCGGTCGCCGACGTGCGCCCGGCGGGTCCGCAGGTCGAGCGCCAGGTCGCCGACGCGCAGCACGGTCGGCTCGGGCGCGCGGTCGGCCCGCAGCCGCAGCCTGACCCGGGCCAGCAGCTCCTCGAAGGCGAAGGGCTTGGCGATGTAGTCGTCGGCTCCCCCTTCGAGCCCGGCGACCGTGTCGGTCACGCCGCCCCGGGCGGTCAGGATGATCACCGGGATGGCCACCTTCGCCTCCCGCAGCCGCCGCAGCACGGTGAACCCGTCGCTGAGCGGCAGCCCGATGTCGAGCAGTAACAGGTCGAACCCGCCCGAACCGGCCAGGTCGTAGGCCGCGACGCCGTCCGTGACCACGGCCGTGACGAAGCCGTTGCCGCGCAGGCCCTTCTCCAGGAAGGCCGCGATCCTGCTCTCGTCCTCGGCGATCAGGATCCGGTTCATGCCCTGGCCAGCGGCAACGTCATCACGAAACAAGCGCCCCCCGCCGGGACGTCCGCCACTCTCACACCGCCTCCGTGCGCCTCGGCGATCGACCTGACGATCGCCAGCCCCAGTCCTGCCCCGTCGTGCCCGCCCGTACGTCCCGCGCCCCTGACGAACCGGCGGAAGATGCGCTCCCGGTCGGCGGGCGCGACGCCCGGCCCGCTGTCGCGCACCCACAGCTCGGCCCGCCCGTCCCGCACGGCCGATCCGACCGCGATGAGATCGTCGTCCATGGTGTGGCGGACGGCGTTCACCACCAGCTGCATGAGCGCCTGCGTGAGCCGTTGCCGGTCGGCCGGGATCCGCGCCTCGGCCACCTGGTCGACCCGCCACCGCCGGTCGCCCAGCGGCCGGGCCTTGGCCACCACGCTCACCGTCAGGTCGGCCAGCTCGACCTCCTCGACCGCGAGGAAGCCGGGCTGCTCGGCCTTGGCCAGGGTGAGCAGGTCGTCCACGATCCGGTTCATCCGGTCCAGCTCGTCGGTGACCAGGGCGAGGGTCTCCGCCCGTTCGGCCGGGTCGTCCCCCATCAGCTCCAGGTGCCCGCGGATGACCGTGATGGGGGTGCGCAGCTCGTGCCCCGCGTCGTCCACGAACGTGCGCTGGACGGCGAAGGAACGTTCCAAACGGTCGAGCATGTGGTTGAACGTGGCGGCCAGCGCGGCCACGTCGTCGTCGCCGGTCACCTTGAGCCTGCGGGTGAGATCGGCCGAGTCGCTGATCTGCTCGGCCGTCTGGCTCACCAGCCGCACCGGCGCCAGCACCCGCCCCGCCACGAACCAGCCCGCCGCCCCCGCCAGAGCCAGCGCGGCCAGCGCCGACAGCCCGAGCACGCCGACCGCGTCCACGATCTCGCCCCGATGGCGGTCGTAGAAGACGGCGGCGACGAAATGGCCGGGACGGGGGTCGGCCGCCACCCTGACCGGGATGACGGCGTACCTGACCGTGCCCTCGACGCTCTCGGTGTCGCCGTAGGCGGGCCTGGTGGCCGCGGCCAGCACTTTGACCAGCTTCTCGTCGGTGTCGAGCCGGGCCGGGGGCGTGACGGCGGTGATCCGGTCGGCCCTGCCGCCCACCATGGTGAAGAAGGTCTCCCAGCGGTCGGGCGCGTTGATCGCCAGGTAGCCGGTGAGCAGTTCCCGCACGTCGGAGACCGGCCGGCCGGTACGGGGGTCGTGGGCGGTGGCGGCATACCTGCGCAGTTTCTCGGCCTCGTTGGTGAACTCCAGGTTCATCCGGTCGTCCAGGCGGGCGAGCAGGACGGTCCAGGTCGCGAAGATCGAGACCGCCAGGGCCAGGCCGACGACGGCGAGCATCCAGCCCACGATCCGGGCGCGGGCACTCACCCGCATCCGGCTCCCCGCTCAGTCGTCGCCATCGTCTTCGTCGTCATCGTCATCGTCATCGCCGTCATCGTCTTCGCGGTCGTCATCGTCGTCGTCTCCGCCGGTCCAGGCGCGATGGTGGTCGTCGTCGCCATCATCATCGCCGCCTCCGGGCTTCGGCGCGGGCGGCTTGACGGGTTCCGCCTCGGTTCCCGGCGACGTGAACGGCCGTACGTCGCCGGCCGACGTCCCCGGAGAGGTCGAGACCGTGACGGACTCCCCCAGATCGGGCCCGTCGCCGGCCGCCCGTACCCAGCCGGCCGAGAGGAACCCCGCCGCCGTCAGCGCCACGAGAATGAGCATCACGCGTTTCATGAGGTAGAGCGTCTGCCGCGCGGAGGAGACCATCCTGAGGCCAGGATGAGGAACCTCTCATCCCTTCCCATCCAGCCCGTCGTCATTAGAATCATGTTCTGATACCGGCTGGTCGGTCAGGAGGTTTTCATGAGGGTGCGGGACAAGGTGATCGTCGTGACGGGCGCGGCCGGCGGCATCGGACGGGCGATGGCCCTGCGCTTCGCCGCCGAGGGAGCCGCCGGGATCGTGCTGGCCGACCTGGACGAGTCCGGCGCGAGGGCCGTGGCCGACGAGATCGGCGACCGGGTGGTGGCCGTCCGCGCGGACGTCTCCGTCGAGTCCGACGTGGCCGCGCTGGCCGAGCCCACCCCCTTCGGCCCGGTGGACGTGTTCTGCTCCAACGCCGGCATCATCGGCGGCTCCGGCCTCGACGCCCCCCTCCAGGAATGGACCTCCCTGTACGCGGTCAACGTCCTGGCCCACGTGCACGCCGCCCGCGCCGTCATCCCCGGCATGGTCGCCCGCGGCGGCGGCTACCTGCTGAACACCTGCTCGGCGGCCGGGCTGGTGAGCTGCCCCGGCGACGCGCCGTACGCCGTCACGAAGGCCGCGGCCATCGCCTTCGCCGAGTGGGTGGCCATCCACTACGCCGCGCAGGGCATCAAGGTCAGCGTGCTGTGCCCGCAGGGCGTGCGTACCGGGATGCTGGAACGCGGCGTCGAGGAGGACCACCTGACGGCGCGCGCGGTGGGGGCGTCGGGCGCGATCCTCGACCCCGCCGACGTGGCGACCGCCGTGATCGACGGCCTGGCCGCCGAACGGTTCCACATCCTGCCCCACCCCGAGGTGGCCGACTTCTACCGCCGCAAGGCCGAAGCCCCGGACAGATGGCTAGCCGGAATGTCCACCTTCATCACCACCCTCCAATCCCCACCAACCGACTGACCACGAGCCGCCTCCCGCCTCCCGCCTCCCGCCTCCCGCCTCCCGCCTCCCGCCAAGCCGACCGACCACGGGCGGACCCCCTCAAACCGACGGACCACGAGCCGCCCCCTCCCCCGCAAGCGTCCCCACAAGGGGCTCCCCCTCGCCGTCGCCCTTCGCGAAAGGCCCGACCTGACCATGGACCAGCAGCTCACCCGGACCGCCCGCCAAGCCTGGCGCCGCCTGGAACCCGTCCACGGGATGATCTACTTCGTCCCCGAGGCCACCACCCGCTACGCCGCCCTCGGCCTCACCGGCATGTCCGGATATTTCACCTCACGCTCCGCCCCCTTGGGCCCCGCCCCCGCCGACCTCGTCATCGCCACGTTCTACAACTTCAACCCCGACCTCGTACGCCGCTCCCTCCCCTGGGACAAGGTCACCCCCGCCCAGGTCCTGCAAGCCCGCCTCGAAGCCGCCGCCGAAGCGCTCCGCCGGGCCGCCGTCCACGAACTGCCCGACCTCGTCCCCGTACTCACCCTGGCCAGGCGCGCCGCCGAGGCCGCCTGCGACCACCCCCAGGGCCGCCCCCTGTTCGCCGCCCACGCCGCCCTCCCCTGGCCCGACGACCCCGTCCTCCAGCTCTGGCACGCCCAGACCCTCCTGCGCGAGTTCCGCGGCGACGGCCACGTGGCGACGTTGCTGGCCGAGGGCATCACCGGCCTCGAAGCCCTCGTCCTGCACGCGGCCAGCGGCGAGGTCGCCAAGCCGTTCCTCACCCTGAGCCGCGCCTGGCCCCCCGACCAGTGGGCCCACGCCGAGACCACCCTCCGCACCCGCGGCCTCCTGACCGCCGACAACGACCTGACCCCCGAAGGCAAGTCCTTGCGCCACCACCTCGAAACCCGCACCGACACCCTGGCCATGCCCGCCTACGGCGCCCTGGGCGAACCCGACTGCGAACGCCTCGCCACCCTGGCCCGCCCCTTCGGCCGCCGCGTGGTGGACGCCGGCCTCCTCAAGCTCACCTGATCACCTGCGACCGGTTTCCTCCCCGACGGCCGTCACCTGGAGGCCGGACGAGGAGACCACGGATCTGGGCGAAGCATGACGTTACCGATACCCCGTCAGGGGAAGATCGCCGGACATGTCGGAGACACCACCACCCCAGAGCCAGCGGTACCCGGGCCGTACGGACGAGATGTCCCCCGAGCCGCGTGACGAGATGCGCGGCTACGAGGGCAGGGACCTGCTGGCGGGCAAGAAGGCGCTGATCACCGGTGGCGACTCGGGCATCGGCCGGGCGGTGGCGGTGGCGTTCGCCAAGGAGGGCGCGGACGTCGCCATCGCCTACCTCGACGAGCACGACGACGCCAACCACACCCGCGGCCTGGTCGAGCAGGAGGGACGGCGGTGCGTGCTGCTGCCCGGCGACCTGGGCGACCGCGACCACTGCGCGACGGTCGTGGAGCAGGCGGTCTCCGAGCTGGGCGGCCTGGACGTCCTGGTCAACAACGTGGCCTACCAGGCGCCGGTCGACTCCCTGGAGGAGCTGACGGACGAGCAGTGGGAGCACACGTTCGCGGTCAACATCCACAGCTACTACCGCGTCACCAAGGCCGCGCTGCCGCACCTGCGGGAGGGCAGCGCGATCGTGAACACCTCCTCGATCAACGGCCTGCGCGGCAACAAGACCCTCATCGACTACGCCGCGACGAAGGGCGCGATCAACGCCTTCACCTACTCGATGGCCCAGAACCTGGTCGAGCGCGGCATCAGGATCAACGCCGTCGCCCCCGGCCCGGTCTGGACGCCGCTGATCCCGGCCACGATGCCGGAGGAGAAGGTGGCGAAGTTCGGCGCGCAGGTGCCGATGAAGCGGGCCGCCGACCCCGACGAGATCGCCCCTTCGTACGTGTTCTTCGCCGCCGACCGGCTGTCCTCGTACTACACGGGCGAGGTGCTGGCCCCGATCGGCGGCGAGACGCTCCCCGGCTGACCGCGCAGGTCAGAGGTAGATCGAGCCGCCCTTCCCGAGGAACTCGGCCGCCTTGTCGGCCATGCCCGCCCGCACCTCGTGGCTGAGCTTCATCGAGCAGAACTTCGGGCCGCACATCGAGCAGAAGTGCGCGGTCTTGGCGGGCGCGGCCGGCAGGGTCTCGTCGTGGAAGGCGCGGGCGGTGTCCGGGTCGAGCGACAGGTCGAACTGGTCCTCCCAGCGGAACTCGAACCGGGCGTCCGACAGGGCGTCGTCCCACGCCTGGGCCTGCGGGTGTCCTTTGGCCAGGTCCGCCGCGTGCGCCGCGATCTTGTAGGTGATCACGCCGGTCTTGACGTCGTCGCGGTTGGGCAGGCCGAGGTGCTCCTTGGGGGTGACGTAGCAGAGCATGGCGGTGCCGTACCAGGCGATCATGGCGGCGCCGATGCCCGAGGTGATGTGGTCGTAGCCGGGGGCGATGTCGGTGACGAGCGGGCCGAGGGTGTAGAAGGGCACGTCGTCGCAGAGCTCGCGCTGCAGGTCGACGTTCTCCTTGATCTTGTGCATGGGCACGTGGCCGGGGCCCTCGATCATGACCTGCACGTCGTGCGCGTGCGCGATCTTGGTCAGTTCGCCCAGGGTGCGCAGCTCGGCGAACTGGGCCTCGTCGTTGGCGTCCGCGATCGAGCCGGGGCGCAGCCCGTCGCCCAGCGAGAACGTCACGTCGTAGCGGGCCAGCAGGGCGCACATCTCGTCGAAGTGCTCGTACAGGAAGCTCTCGCGGTGGTGGGCCAGGCACCAGGCGGCCATGATCGAGCCCCCGCGCGAGACGATCCCGGTCTTGCCCCCGGATCCAGCAGCCGGGCCTTCAGCGCCACCACGCCGCCCCACACGCAGAGCAGGCAGAACAGGTGCACACCGGCG
>NZ_JBSFGJ010000145.1:0-20210 GCF_053596515.1 Nonomuraea sp. NPDC001684 | reverse complement strand
GTGAGCCGCCGGGCGCCGCTCGGCGCGGCCCTGCTGGTGGCCGGGGCGACCAGCCTGGCCGGCGGGGCGCTGACCGCCGCCGCTCTGCTCGCCGCCGGTCTCGAACCCGTCGGCACGCTCGCCTACGGCGCCGCGGTCGTGGTGGCGGGCTGGGTGTTCGCGGGCGTCGGCGCCGTCGCCGCGCAACTGGCGCGCGACGCCCGCACCGCCACGGTCATCGGCCTGTACGCCCTCGGCCTGGCCTACGTCCTGCGCTACGCCGCCGACGCGAGCGACCGGCCGTGGCTGAAGGCCCTGTCGCCGCTCGGCTGGAGCCACCTGGTGGACGCCTACCGGGCCGACCGCTGGTGGCTGCTCGGCGTCTCCACGCTGGCCGCCGGGGGGTTGTGCGCGCTGGCGTACGCGCTGCTCAACCGCCGGGACCTCGGCTCGGGCCTGCTGCCGGAACGGCCGGGCAAGCAGGAGGCCCCCCGGCTGCGCGGCCCGGTCTCCCTGGCCTGGCGGCTGCACCGCGGCCTGCTGCTGAAGTGGGCGGTGGGGACGGCGGCGTTCGCGGCGATGGGCGGCGCGATGGGCCCGCTGGCCAAGGACGTGCTGGCCCACCCGAGCGTCGTGGTCGCCAACATCACGAACCTGCTCGGCGTCCCCGCGGCGGACGCCCTCGACGGCTACATGTGGTACTACCTGCTGATCCTCGCCTACGGCAGCGCGCTCTACCCGGTGCTCATGGTCGTGCGGCTGCGTTCGGAGGAGACCTCGGGCCGCGCCGCCCAGGTGCAGGCCACGCCCCTGACCCGGGTCCGCTGGGCGGCCGGGCACCTGGCGGTGGCCGCGCTCGGCACGGCCGCGCTGCCGGCGCTCGCCGCCCTCGTCTTCAGCGCCGTGTACGCCGCGCTCCTCGGCGACTTCGCCGGCACCGCGCCGCGCTTCGTGGCCGCCGCCCTGAGCCAGGCCCCGGCGGCGTGGTGCGTCGGGGCGGTCTGCGTGGCGGCCTACGGGCTGCTGCCCCGGGCGAGCGTGCCGCTGTGCTGGGCGGCCTGGATCCTGACCGCCCTGCTCGGACAGGTCGTCGCGCCCTTCTACGGGGTGTGGGGCGGCACGCCGTTCGAGCCGTTCCACTACCTGCCGAACATCATGGCGGGGCAGGCGTTCGGCACGATGCCGGAGCTGACGCTGCTGGCGCTGACGGCCGCGCTCACGGCCGCCGGGCTGCTCGCCCTGCGGCGGCGCGACGCCGGCTGAGGAGACGTGGCGTCCCGGCGGTATCCGGAATTCTGGCACGAGGGTCAGGCTGAGAGCCGGTGAAGGCGGGTACAACCCGTTCCCCCACGATGAAGGAGGGCCGATGATCCCAGGTTGCGGCTCGTGCAACTGTTCCGACGTCTTCGCCACCGCCAAGCCGCCGTGGTGGCAGACGTCCAGCGAAGCACCCTGAATCACCCGCACCCGCCGCCCGTCCCCCGATCGCCGCGGGGACGGGCGGCTCGCGTGCGGGACGGTCAGGCGCGGCGGCGGGCCCGGTAGGCGGCGACGTGCATGCGGTTGCCGCAGGTGCGGCTGTCGCAGTAGACCCGCGAGCGGTTGCGGGACTCGTCGACGAATACGCGGTCGCAGTCGGGGGCCGAGCAAGTGCGCAGGCGCTCCATCTCGCCCTCCACCAGCAGGTGCGCCAGCGCCACGCCGCAGTCGGCGGCCACGTGCTCGGCCAGGGAGGCGTCGGTGGCGAAGTAGTGCACGTGCAGCGGGTGGCCGTCGTGCTCGGTCAGCCTGGGCGTGATGCGCGTCTCGGCGAGCAACGCGTTGAGCGTGCGCACGGCGCTCGCCACGTCGGAGGCCGTGAACACCCGGTGGAACGCCTCGCGCACCATGCGCACCTGGCCGAGGTCGCGGGCGGTCAGCGCGCCGATGCCGCTGATCTGCCGGGACTCCACGAAGGCTTGCAACTCGGCCAGGCTGGCCAGACCGTCGTCGCCGCCGGTGGACGGCGAGGTGTTGACCAGGTCGACAACGG
The DNA here is from genome assembly GCF_053596515.1 of Nonomuraea sp. NPDC001684. Classification (NCBI taxonomy): domain Bacteria; kingdom Bacillati; phylum Actinomycetota; class Actinomycetes; order Streptosporangiales; family Streptosporangiaceae; genus Nonomuraea; species Nonomuraea sp. NPDC001684. The sequence continues at coordinate 18,199 of NZ_JBSFGJ010000145.1, read as the reverse complement.
TCGCCAAAGAATGCACCATGTCATGGCCAAACGGCATGTTGACTCCTGTCGGGGCCGGTTCTAGCGTGGTCGCAGCGTATCTCTCCCATGGGACTCCGGGGGTTTCCGTGAGTGCATATCGGCGTATCGTCCTGATCGCGATCGCCGGAGCACTGATCATCTCCACCTCCGCGCCCCTGGTGCGGCTGGCCGGTGCGTCGCCCGCGACGTCGGCGTTGTTCCGCTGCGCGTACGCGGTGCCGCCCATGCTGCTGCTCGCCTGGCTCGAACGGCGGAAGCTGGGGCCCCTGCCCTGGCGGAACGCGCTGCCGGCCTGGGCGGCGGGCGTGCTGTTCTCACTCGACCTGTTGTTCTGGCACCAGTCGATCAAGCTGGTCGGCGCGGGCCTGGCCACCGTGCTGGGCAACCTGCAGGTGTTCATCGTGGCCTTCGCCGCCTGGGGCCTGTTCCGCGAGCGCCCGTCCAACCGGCTCATGGCGAGCACGCCGATCGTCTTCGGCGGGGTCGTGCTGATCTCCGGGGTGTTCGACGGCGCGGCGTACGGGCTCGACCCCGTCATGGGCGCCGTCACCGGGCTGGCGACCTCCGTCGTGTACGCCGCCTACCTGCTGCTCATGAAGGCCGGGCCGGGCCGGACGGCAGGGCCCCTGGCGCACGCGACCGTCGTGGCCACCGTGCTGATCGCCGCGCTCAGCCCGCTGTTCGGCGGGGCCGACCTGGCGCCGGAATGGCCGGCGCACGGGTGGCTGCTGCTGCTCGCGCTGGGGCCGCAGGTGGCCGGATGGCTGCTGATCACCTACTCGCTCCCCAGGCAGCCCGCGGCGCTCACGGCGCTGCTGCTGCTCGTGCAGCCGATGACCACGGTCGCCATCTCCACGCTCACGCTGGGGGAGCGGCCCTCCGCGCTGCAGCTCGCCGGGTGCGCCGCCGTCGTGCTGGGCGTGCTGTACGGCTCCCGCGGCCCTCAGCCCACGCGGGCCGGCGCCGAGCAGGACGAGCAGGTGCCGAAGACCTCGACCGTGTGAGTGATCTCGGTGAAGCCGTGGTCGCTGCCGACCGCCTCCGCCCAGCGCTCGACGGCCGGCCCGGCCACCTCGACCGTGTGCCCGCAACGGCGGCAGACCAGGTGGTGGTGATGGTCGTCGCTGGCGCACGCCCGGTAGACCGACTCGCCCTCGTCGGTGCGCAGCACGTCGACCTGGCCGCAGTCGGCCAGCGCCTGCAGCGCCCGGTAGACGGTGGTCAACCCGATCTTGGCGCCGTGCAGGCGCATCTCTGCATAGACGTCCTGGGCGCTGCGGAACCCCTCGCTGCGGCGAAGGGTGTCGTGCACGGCATCGCGCCTCGTCGTCATGCGACCTCCTCGACACGGACATGTGGTCGCCGGCTCACTGGGGACTCCTGGATACGGCCTCGCCGTACGAATTTACCGACAGCCAGGGCCAGGACGAAGCCGGCGAGGGCGAGAAGCACGATCGCCGCGCCCGGAGGCACCCGCGACGACATCGTCGAGGCCAGCAGACCGCCCACCGAGGCGAGCACGCCGAACAGCATCGCCAGGCCCATCGTGGCCCGGAAGCCCCTGGTGAGCTGCTGGCTCGTGGCCACCGGGATCACCATCAGGGCGCTGACCAGCAGCAGGCCGACCACGCGCATGGCGATGACCACGGTGAGCGCGGCGGTGACCGCGATCAGCAGGCTGAGGAAGCGCACCGGCAGGCCGCTGGCCTTGGCCATCTCCTCGTCCTGGCAGAGCACGAACAGCTCCCTGCCGAAGACGACGACCACGCCGATGACGGCCACGGCCAGCGCGCCGATGATCCAGATGTCCTCCCGCGTGACGCTGGCGATGGCGCCGAACAGGTAGGAGTTCAGCTTGGCGTTGCTGCCGCCGGGGGCGATGCCCATGAGCATGACGCCGCCCGCGATGCCGCCGTAGAACAGCAGGGCGAGCGCGACGTCGCCGCTGGTCCGGCCCCGGGCCCTGACCAGCTCGATCGCCACCGCGCCCAGCACCGAGACGACCACGGCCGTCAGCACCGGCGCGGTGCCGGTCAGGAAGCCCAGCGCCACGCCGGTCAGCGCGACGTGCCCGATGCCGTCGCCGAGCAGCGACAGCCTGCGCTGCACGATGAACGTGCCCACCGCGGGCGCGCACAGCCCCACCAGCAGCGCGGCGATCAGCGCGAGCTGGAAGAGGTTCTCCTGCAGAAGGTCGATCATCGCGGTTCTCCCTGCCAGCCGGTCAGCGGGCCGGCTGGCGGCTCCTCGGCGTGCGGATGCTGGTGCTCGTGTCCGGGCCTGGCGCACTCGCCCTCGGGCCGCGGCGGCTCGCCGTCGTGCGCGACGCGGCCCTCGCGGACCACGACGCCGCGGGTGATCAGCGGCTCCAGCGGGCCCAGCTCGTGGGCGACCAGGACGATCGTCTTGCCGTCGCGGACCAGGCCGCCCAGCGTGTCGGCCAGGAGCTGCTGGGTCTCGGCGTCGACGCCCGCCGTGGGCTCGTCCATCACGTACGTGTCGGGCTCCCCGGCCAGGGCGCGGGCGATGAGCACGCGCTGCTGCTGGCCGCCGGAGAGCGACTGCACGGGATCGCCGGCCCGGCCGGTCAGGTCGACCGCGTCGAGGGCGTGCGCGACCGCCGCCCGGTCGGCCGCGCTGGTCCTGCGCAGCCGGCTCTGCCTGGCGACGCGGCCCGAGGCCACGACCTCGCGGACGGTGGCGGGCACGCCGCCGCCGACCTGGAGGCGCTGGGGCACGTAGCCGATGCGCCACCAGTCGCGGAACCGGGCGGGCGGGGAGCCGTACAGGAGGGTCTGGCCGCCGGACAGCGGGGTGAGGCCGAGCAGCGCGCGGACCAGGGTGGACTTGCCCGAGCCGTTGGCCCCCAGGAGGGCCACCACCTCGCCGGGGCAGACGGTCAGGTCGACGCCGCGCAGGATCTGCCGGCCGTCGAAGCTGACCCGGCCGCCGGTCATCGCGAAGGCCGTCTCGCTCATGCCGCGCACCCCAGCGCCGTGCGGAGGGTCTTGAGGTTGTCGCGCATGGCCGTCAGGTAGTCGCCGGCGGGCTTGCTCTCCAGCGGGTCGAGCACGGCCGTCTTCGCGCCGACCTCGCCGGCCAGCACCTCGGCCACCTTCGGGCTCACCAGGGACTCGGTGAAGATCGTGGTGGCGCCCTCGGCCCTGGCCAGCGCGGCCACCTCCGACAGGCGCTTGGGCGACGGCTCGGTCTCGGGGTCGAGCGTGATGCCCACCTGCTTGAGCTTGTAGCGGTCGGCCAGGTAGCCGAACGCCTCGTGCGCGGTGACCAGCGTCTTGCCGGCGCAGCCGGCCAGGCCCTTGGCGAACTCCTGGTCGAGGCCGCCCAGCACGCCCGCCGCGGTGGCGGCGCGGTCCTTGTACGCCTGCGCGTGGGCGGGGTCGGCGGCGGCCAGCCGCTCGCCCAGCTTTCCGGCGACCGTGGCCAGCCGGGACGGGTCGAGCCAGATGTGCGGGTCGTAGGAGACGCCGTGCTCCTCCGCGTGGCCCTCCTCATCGGCGTGCCCGCCCGCCGGGATCGTCGTGACGACGGCGGCGGCGTCGAAGGCGGTGTCGGCGGAGACGGCGTCGTCAACGGCCGGCTGCACGCCCTTGACGTAGACCGTGAGGGCGGCGTCCTGGAGCTTGGTCATCTGCTGGATGCCCAGCTCCAGGTCGTGCGGCTCGACGCCGGGCGCGGTCAGGACGGTCACGTCGGCGTCGGGCCCGGCCACCTGCTCCGTGAGCCACTGGAGCGGGTAGAAGGCGGCGATCACCGCGGGCCTGCCGCCCGCGGCGGTCTCGGTGCTCTCCGCGGCCCCGGCGCCACAGGCGGACGTGGCCAGCAGGGCTGCTCCGGCGAGGAAGGTTACGGCGCGCATTGGGGGCGTACGGGACATCACGCCCTCAAGTATGGAGAAAATGAAAATGATTGTCAAAATCTCCGGCGGGCCGGACTAGAACGGCGGGCCGGACTAGAACGCCCCAAACCGGTCAGCCGCCAGGAGCGCCAGGAAGACCAGCATCACGACCCGCAGCAGCCGCCCGCCGATCCCCAGCGACGGCCACGACAGGTACGCCAGCCAACCGACGAACGCCAGCACCACCAGCGCCGCCACGCCGCCCAGCCAGTTGGCCAGCGCGAAGGCGGCCAGCAGCAGGATCACCAGCACGGCGGGGGCCACCCACCTGGGCACCTGCGTGAACAGAAACGTCATCGGGACCGCGCTGCGCCGCTCGACGGCCTTGCGCGCGCCGCCCGCGCCCGGCGTGAAGAACTGCTCGCCCTGGGGCAGCGGGCGCTTGTTTTTGGAGGCCACGTCGAGAGCCTATGGGAGTTCGCCTGACAGCAGGGTGCGCACCTCTAGGCTGGGCTGGTGCTCGCCGTGATCCGATACACCGTGCCAGAGTCCCAGTCCCAGGACTTCCTCAAGCAGGGCCACGCCATCCTCGACACCTTCGCCGCCCAGCCGGGTTTCCACCGCGGGCGGCTGGCCCGCTCGGTCGACGAGCCCAACCTGTGGGCGCTGGTCAGCGAATGGGAGGGCGCGGGGTTCTACCGCAGGGCGCTGTCGGCCTCCAGGATGGTCATGTACCCGTTGATGATCCTCATGGTCAACGAACCCAGCGCGTACGAGGACGTGTACACGCAAGAGGGTGCGTAGCGATACTCGCGCGCGGGACCGGGTGAGCGTCCCCTAAGCTGGGATCTCACCGAATTCACTCGCCGACCTCCAGCCGGAAAGAGACGCAACCAAAATGGCACGACGCACCGACGTCATGGACACCATCGTCAGCCTCGCCAAGCGCCGCGGGCTCGTTTACCCGTCGAGCGAGATCTACGGCGGACTTCGCGCGTCGTGGGACTACGGTCCTCTGGGTGTCGAGCTGAAGAACAACGTCAAGCGGCAGTGGTGGCTGTCGATGGTCCAGTCGCGCGACGACGTGGTGGGCCTCGACTCCTGCGTCATCCTTGCCCCCGAGGTCTGGCGGGCCAGCGGCCACGTCGAGACCTTCACCGACCCGCTGACCGAGTGCCAGTCGTGCCACAAGCGCTTCCGCGCCGACCACCTCGTCGAGGCGTACGAGGAGAAGAACGGCAAGGAGCCCGAGAACGGCCTGGCCGACATCACCTGCCCCAACTGCGGCAACAAGGGCACCTTCACCGAGCCCCGGCAGTTCAGCGGCCTGCTCAAGACCTTCCTCGGCCCGGTGGAGGACGAGTCGGGCCTGGCCTACCTGCGCCCGGAGACCGCCCAGGGCATCTTCATCAACTACCTCAACGTGCAGCAGTCGGCGCGCAAGAAGGTCCCGTTCGGCATCGGCCAGGTCGGCAAGTCCTTCCGCAACGAGATCACCCCGGGCAACTTCATCTTCCGCACCCGCGAGTTCGAGCAGATGGAGATGGAGTTCTTCGTCAAGCCCGGCACCGACGAGGAGTGGCACCAGTACTGGATCGACGAGCGGTTCCGCTGGTACTCCGACCTGGGCATCAACAAGGACAACCTGCGCCTCTACGAGCACCCGCAGGAGAAGCTGTCCCACTACGCCAAGCGCACCGTCGACGTCGAGTACCGCTTCAACTTCCAGGGCTCGGAGTGGGGCGAGCTCGAAGGCATCGCCAACCGGACCGACTTCGACCTCACCGCCCACTCCAAGGCCTCGGGCGTCGACCTGAGCTTCTTCGAGCAGGACACCGGTGAGCGTTACGTCCCCTACGTCATCGAGCCGGCCGCCGGCGTCGACCGGGCCACGCTCACCTTCCTGCTCGACGCCTACACCGAGGACGAGGCGCCCAACGCCAAGGGCGTCATGGAGAAGCGCACGGTGCTGAAGCTCGACCACCGGCTCGCGCCGGTCAAGGCCGCGGTGCTGCCGCTGTCGCGCAACGCCGACCTGTCGCCGAAGGCCCGCGACCTGGCCGCGCAGCTGCGCAGGCGGTGGAACGTCGAGTTCGACGACGCGGGCGCGATCGGCCGCCGCTACCGCCGCCAGGACGAGATCGGCACCCCGTTCTGCATCACCGTCGACTTCGACACCCTCGAAGACCACGCGGTGACGATCCGCGAGCGCGACAGCATGGCCCAGGAGCGCATCGCCATCGACCAGGTCGACTCCTACCTACGCCAGCGTCTCAACGACTGATCGCGGTTTCACCTCGCCAGCGCCGCCCCGGCTCTCCGCCGCGGGCGGCGCTCGCGTTTTCCAGCCAGACTGCAGGACAAACCGGGTCGGTCAGGATAGGTGGCGGCCGAACCAGGTCAGCACGTAGTCGTAGGCCTGCGAGGCGGCCCGTTCGTCGTAGCGGGCGCCCGTGTCGTTGAAGAAGGCGTGGCCGACGCCGGGGACGGTCACCAGCTCGTGGGTGAGCCCGGCCTTCGTCAGCGCCGCCTCGGCCGCGTCCCTGGTGGCGTTGACGCGGTCGTCGTGCTCGGCGTAGATCGCCAGCACGGACGCCTTGGCCTCGGTCAGGTCCGCGTCGTCGGGCAGCGGGCCGTAGAAGGGCGCGGCGGCCGCCAGCCGGGTCTCCCCGGACGACAGCAGCAGCCACGTCATCCCGCCGCCGAAGCAGAACCCGATCATGCCCAGCCCGGCGCCCTCGGCCCGCTTCTCCAGCTCGTCGACGGCCGCCTTCATGTCGGCCACGAACCGTTCCTGGGGGATCTCGCCCAGCTTGGCCGTGACCTGGGCGGTGTCGGCGAACGCGGCCGTGCCGCCGTCCCGGGAGAGCAGGTCGGGCGCCAGGGCCGAGTAGCCGCCTGCGGCCAGCCGGCCGGCGACCGAGCGGATGTGGTCGGTCAGCCCGCGGTTCTCGTGCATGACCAGCACCGCGCCCTTGGGGACGGCGGCGGGGGACCAGGCGGCCCGCAGGGTGGTCCCGTCCGGGCCGGGGAACGTGATCTCCTGCGTGGGCAGCGGGGCCGGGCCCGCGGGGGAGGCCGTGCCGGACGGCGAGGCCGCGAGCGGCGTAGGCGTGCTCGCCGGGTCGGTGTCGGGGGTGGCGCCGCAGGCGGCGAGGAGAGCAGTGGCGGCGGGGAGGGTGAGCCCGAGGAGGCCCAGGCGGCGCAGGGCCTCGCGCCGCGAGATCAGGCCCTCTACGTGGTCGAGTGCCACTTCTTCTGCCAAATATCGCTGGAAGGGCGTCATGGTCGAAAGATCTAATGGTGAACACCGAAAAATCGTGTAAAGGCGATAGTTATGTGGTTTTTCGCTGGCGTTTGGTGAGGTGGTGCTGGAGCCGGGAACGCCGCTCCGGCCCCATGGCGTGACCCCTCATCCGGAACTATGGTCAAGATCATGCGACTGCTGGTGGTCGAGGACGAGGAAGACCTGGTCGACGCGTTACGGGTGGGTCTGGTCCGGGCGGGCTACGCGGTGGATGTGGCCTACGACGCGCCGTCGGCGCACGAGAAGCTGGAGGTCAACACCTACGACCTGGTGCTGCTCGACCTGAACCTGCCCGGCGGCGACGGCTTCGAGCTCTGCCGTTCGGTACGGGCCGCCGGCCGCGGGGTGCGGATCATCATGGTCACCGCCCGCGACCGACTCGACGACCGGGTGCGCGGCCTCGACGAGGGCGCCGACGACTACCTGGTCAAGCCGTTCGCCTTCCCCGAGCTGCTGGCCAGGGTGCGGGCGCTGCTGCGCAGGGACACCGGCGGCACCGCCGTCCTCCAGGTGGGCGGGCTGCGCATCGACACCGCCCGCATGGAGGTGTCCCTCGACGGCCGCTCCCTGGCCCTGACCCCCAAGGAGTACGGCGTGCTGCACTACCTGATGACCCGTCCCGGCCACGTGGTCTCCACCGAGGAGCTGCTCGAACACGTCTGGGACGAGCACGCCGACCCGTTCACCAACACCGTCCGGGTCACCGTCGGCAACCTGCGCCGCAAGCTCCAGGAGGACGGCCTCATCGAGACGGTGATCAGCCGCGGCTACCGGCTCAGGGAGCCGGCGTGATCCACACCATCCGCTTCCGGCTCACCGTGCTCTACTCGGGGCTGCTGTTCGTGCTGGCCGCGCTGGTGCTGGGCGGCATCTACGTCGCGGTCTCCAAGACCACCGAGGAACGCCCGTACTCGACCGAGTACGCCAAGGCGTACCGCGGCAACCAGTACGTGGGCAAGCAGGAGGTCGTCTTCATCGAGGAGGTCGAGAACGAGGTCAACATCAGGACGCTGGCCACGCTGCGCGACTACTCGCTGGCCACCCTGGCCGGGCTCTACCTGGCGTCCCTGGGCATCGGCTGGGTGTTGTCGGGACGGGTGCTGCGTCCGGTCCGGTCGATCACCCGGACGACGGAGGAGATCCAGGCGACCGACCTGACGCGGCGGATCAGGCTGGGCGGCTCGCGCGACGAGCTCAAGGACCTGGCCGACACCATCGACACCATGCTCGACCGGCTGGAGGAGGCGTTCAGCGCGCAGCGCCGGCTGATCGACGACGCCTCGCACGAGCTGCGCAGCCCACTGACGATCATCCGGGCCAACGTGGACGCCGTGCTCGCCTCGCCGGACGCCAGCGAGGCGGAGCGGGCCAGGGCCGTGCAGATCGTGGACCGGGCGACCACCCGCATGACCAGGCTCGTGGAGGACCTGCTGGCCAGCGCCCGGCGGCAGGCGACCGCGTTCGCCGACACCGACCTCGACCTGAGCAGGGTGGCGCGGGAGGCGTGCGAGGAGTACGCGGCGCCGGCCGCCGCCCGCGGCCTGACGATCACCCGGCGGCTGGATCGGAACCTGGAGATGACCGGCGACCAGGACGCGCTGCGCCGGGCCGTGGCCAACCTGCTGTCCAACGCGGTGCGCCTGACCCCGCCGGGCGGCGGCGTCCGGGTGGAGGCCGGCCGGTCGGGCGGCTGGTTGTGGGTCGCGGTCAGGGACGACGGGCCCGGCCTCGGCGTGGCCGAGCAGGAGCGGGTCTTCGACCGGTTCTGGCGCGGCGAGGCCAGCCGGCGCGACCGGCACACGGGGCTCGGCCTGGCCATCGTCCGGCAGATCGTGGAGTCGCACGGGGGACGGGTGGCGGTGTTCTCCAGGCTCGGGCAGGGGGCCACGTTCGTGTTGTGGCTGCCGCCGCGCGACGGCGCGGCCGGCCCGGCGCCCGAGACCAACCCCATGCCCGCCTGACCGCCCGCCCTCCCTGACCGCCTCGCGTGACCCGCGTCGTGGGGCCCGCGCCGACGGGCCTGTGCGTCCTACTCCACCACGCGCCCGACGAGCTGCCCCTCACGCGCCACCGCCACGCAGTACGCCGTGCGGTGGCGCGGCCACTCCTCCTCCAGCGGCGGTAACGCGGTCACCTTGACCTCGCTCCGCCTGCCCGGCGCGATCCGCAGCCGCGGCGCGCAGAAGTCCGTGGCCTGCCGCCGGGCCTGCTCGGCGCCCGGCCACGCCCCCTCCGGCACGACGTAGATCATGCCGAACTCGGCCGCGTGCGGGTTGCCGCACGGCACGATCGTCGCGATCAGGTCGTCGGGGATGGACACGAGGCAGTCGCCCGGCCGGAGCTGGGTGGCGTGCCGCTGTTCCGCTCCCGGCACCGTCGACCCCCCGGAGGGCTCGGGCGTTCCCGAGCCGCAGGCGGACAGCGCCAGGACCAGGCAGGCGGCCATCAGACCTCGGGGCGTCGTGCGGGGCATGCGAGCAGAGTGTCATGCCTCGATCACGTCCATATCGCGGAACGACCCGAGCTCGGTCACGTTGAGCGATCACGACGGCCGCCGGCCGGTCGCGGGGGCCGGAGGTCCAGGTAGATCACCGTGTCCGCGGGGACTTGGCCGATCCCGCGACGAAGTCTGCACGACGCTTTGGCTTGCCGCGAGCCGCCATGGGCGTCTCCTGGCGGGACCGGATCCGATTCCCCACCTCTCGCTCCTCTTTCTCAAGAATTGGTGTAAACCAATTGGTATAAACCAATTTATCGGGCAGCGGTCCTATAATTGGATTAGACCTGTCACGGGCGGTTGACCTGCAAAAACGATGACTTAACCGAGGAGTGCAGTTTCATCATCAATTTCGCCGGTAGAGTCCCGGGCAGAAGCGTTGGATTGGAGCTGTGGTGGCCAAGTACGTTTACGACTTCACCGAGGGCAACAGGAATCTCAAGGATCTTCTCGGTGGAAAGGGCGCGAATCTCGCCGAGATGACGAATCTCGGGCTGCCCGTACCCCCCGGATTCACGATCACCACTGAAGCCTGCCGTCACTACCTGACGGAAGGCGCTCTTCCCGACGGCCTGGAGCGCGAGGTCGCCGAGCACCTGGACGCCCTGGAGGCCCAGATGGGCCGCCGGCTCGGTCAGGCCGACGACCCGCTGCTGGTCAGCGTACGGTCGGGCGCGAAGTTCTCCATGCCGGGCATGATGGAGACGGTCCTCAACATCGGGCTCAACGACGAGTCGGTGCACGGCCTGGCCAAGCAGGCGGGCGGCAACGACCGCTTCGCCTGGGACTCCTACCGCCGGTTGATCCAGATGTTCGGCAAGACCGTGCTCGGCCTCGACGGCGACCTGTTCGAGCACGCGCTCGACGAGCTGAAGGGCCGCCGCCAGGACACCGACCTCGACGCGGGCGAGCTGCAGGGTCTGGTCGAGACCTACAAGGGCATCGTCCGGGAGCAGACCGGCAAGGACTTCCCCGCCGACCCCCGCGAGCAGATGCGGCTGGCCGTCATGGCGGTCTTCGACTCCTGGAACGCCCCGCGCGCCATCCTCTACCGCCGCCAGGAGCGCATCCCGGCCGACCTCGGCACCGCCGTCAACATCGTGGCCATGGTCTTCGGCAACGTCGGCAACGACTCCGGCACCGGCGTCGCCTTCACCCGCGACCCCGGCTCCGGCCAGCAGGGCATCTACGGCGACTACCTGCAGAACGCCCAGGGCGAGGACGTCGTCGCCGGCATCCGCAACACCATCCCCCTCCAGGAACTCGAACGCCTCGACAAGCGCTCCTACGACGAGCTGCTGCAGATCATGGAGACGCTGGAGAACCACTACAAGGACCTGTGCGACATCGAGTTCACGATCGAGCGCGGCAAGTTGTGGATGCTCCAGACGCGGGTCGGCAAGCGCACCGCCGCGGCCGCCTTCTGCATCGCCACCCAGCTCGTCGACCAGGGCCTGATCACCCTCGACGAGGCCGTCACCCGCGTCACCGGCGACCAGCTCGCCCAGCTCATGTTCCCCCGCTTCGACGGCGGCGCCGAGAAGAAGAAGATCGCCAAGGGCATGAACGCCTCGCCGGGCGCCGCCGTCGGCAAGGTCGTCTTCTCCTCCGAGCGCGCCGTCGAGCTGGCCGGGCAGGGCGAGGACGTCATCCTCGTCCGCCGCGAGACCAACCCCGACGACCTGGCCGGCATGATCGCCGCCAAGGGCATCCTGACCAGCCGCGGCGGCAAGACCTCGCACGCCGCCGTGGTCGCCCGCGGCATGGGCAAGACGTGCGTGTGCGGCGCCGAGGAGCTGGAGGTCTCCACCGGCGAGCGCACGTTCACCGCCCCCGGCGGCGAGGTCGTCGCCGAAGGGGACGTGATCTCCATCGACGGCACCACCGGCGAGGTCTACCTCGGCGAGGTCCCGGTCGTGGACTCGGCCGTCGTCGAGTACTTCGAGGGCGCGCAGCCGGACGACGACCTGGTCAGGGCCGTGGACCGGATCATGGGCCACGCCGACTCCGTGCGCCGGCTCCGCGTCCGCGCCAACGCCGACACCCCCGAGGACGCCGCGCGGGCCCGCCGCTTCGGCGCCCAGGGCATCGGCCTGTGCCGCACCGAGCACATGTTCCTCGGCGAGCGCCGCCAGCTCGTCGAGGACCTCGTCCTGGCCGACGGCGACCAGGAGCGGCAGGCCGCGCTCGACGCCCTCGAACCCCTGCAGAAGGCCGACTTCATCGGCATCTTCAAGGCCATGGGCGGCGACCCGGTCACCATCCGGCTCATCGACCCGCCCCTGCACGAGTTCCTGCCGGACCTGGTGGACCTGTCGGTCAAGGTCGCCACCTCGCCCGACGTGACCGACAAGGACCGCAGGCTGCTGTCCGCCGTCAAGAGGCTGCACGAGCAGAACCCGATGCTGGGCCTGCGCGGCGTGCGGCTCGGCCTGGTGATCCCCGGGCTGTTCGCCATGCAGGTGCGGGCGATCGCCCAGGCCGCGGCCGAGGTCCCGGGCGCGCGTCCGGAGATCATGATCCCGCTGGTGGCGTCGGTCCAGGAGCTGGAGTCCGTACGCGAGGAGGCGACCAGGATCCTCGCGGAGACCGGCGTCGAGGCGCTGATCGGCACCATGATCGAGGTGCCGAGGGCGGCGCTGACGGCGGGCCAGATCGCCGAGGCCGCCGAGTTCTTCTCCTTCGGCACGAACGACCTGACCCAGATGACCTGGGGCTTCAGCCGCGACGACGTCGAGGCCGCCTTCTTCTCGCGCTACCTGGAGCTCGGCATCTTCGGCGTCAGCCCGTTCGAGACCCTGGACCGCGACGGCGTCGGAAGGCTGGTCAGGATCGCCGTCGAGGAGGGCCGCGCGGCCCGCCCCGACCTGCACGTCGGCATCTGCGGCGAGCACGGCGGCGACCCCGACTCGGTGCACTTCTGCCACGAGGTCGGCCTCGACTACGTCTCCTGCTCCCCGTTCCGCATCCCGGTGGCCCGGCTGGAGGCCGGTCGCGCGGCCCTGACCGACACCGACTCCGACACCCGCTGACGAGCGCGGCGGCCGGGGCCCCTGCCCCCGGCCGCCCCTACCCGCGGCGCCGGTTGGCCAGCGCCACGGCGGTGAACACCACGATCCCGATCAGAAGGAAGAAGAGCACGAAACCGATGATGATCTCCGGGACGCCTAAGTTCACGGGGGTTCCCTCCCTGCCGGCGCTCCCTGGAGGAGCGCTCCTTGCGACGGATCGTAGGAGCGCCCGGTTGAAGATCTGTTGATTTCCTGTCCACGAACCCCGGAGATCGCGCGAAAAGCGGCTTTTGGGATACTTTCCGGCATGAAAGATCTCCTGGAATGGGAGCTGCGGCCCGCCGGGCCGGACGAGGTGGAGGCCATCGCGGAGCTGCGGGCCACGGTGATGCGCCCCGACCTGGAACGGCTGGGCCGCTTCGACGAGCACCGGGTACGGCAGCGCTTCCGCGACTCCTTCGCTCCCGGGCACACCTCCGTCATCCTGGCCGGCGGCGCCTTCGCCGGCTGCGTCACCCTGCGCCCCGCCGAGGACGGGCACTGGCTGGAGCACTTCTACCTCGCCCCCGCCGTCCAGGGACGCGGGCTCGGCTCGGCCGTGCTGCGGGCGCTGCTGGACCGCGCCGACGCCGAGCGCGCGACCGTGCGCCTGGTCGTCCTGCGGGGCAGCGCCGCCCAGCGGCTCTACGCGCGGCACGGCTTCACCGTCGAGGGCGAGGACCAGGTCGACGTCCTCATGGTCCGCCGGCCGGACGCCGGGCAGCCCGCGACCGGTTAACGGGGCAGGGCCTCCTCGGCCGGCACGTAGTCGTGCCGCATCCCGTGGTCGCCCAGCCACTGCCGCAGCCCGGCCACGGCCTCCGGATCACCCGCCACCCTGGCCGCGTACTCGGCCAGGGCCACCTCCTCGCCGTCCTCGAACAGCAGCCGGGCGGGGCCCGACCAGGACAGCGTCCACCTGGCCTCGCCTAGCTGGATCAGCACCGCCTCCAGCGCCTGCCCCAGCACCCCGGCGAGCAGCGTCTCCGACGGCTTCCAGCCCAGCTCGCGCAGCCGTTCGGCCAGCTCCGCCTGGCGGCCCCTGGCGATCGCCTCGAAGGCCGCGTCGAGGTAGGGCCGCGTCGCCCCCATCACCCGCTGTCCCGCCACCGCCAGGTCGTGCAGGGCCTCGGCGTTGCGCGCGGCGTACATGCCCTGGGCCACCAGCTCGTCCCACGGCACCGGGCGCAGCCCGGCCAGCGCCTCCGGCGTCCACATCGACCGCTCGACCGCCTCGGCCGCGACGTCGGGATCGCGCAGCAGCGTCAGGGCCGGACGCGGATCGGGGACGTGCTCAGGCTCGGGCAGCACCGCGATGGCGGCCAGCCGGTCGGCCAGGCTGGGATGGGAGTCGTACGGCGAGACCTCCTCGGGCCGCTCGCCCAGCCGGGCGATCTCGGCCCGCCGGCCGGGGTCGTTCATCAGCGCGTGGAAGCCGCCGAACACCGAGGCCGGACGGGTGCCGCCCACGCCGGTCAGCGACAGGTAGTCGCCGGCGTACAGGTCCCAGCCCAAGGAGGTGTCGTGGATCTTGCGGAGCGCGCCCGACATGGCCTGGCGCCCGCCGATCGCCACCGCGAACTCGTCGGCCTCCAGCTCCTGGCGACGCGACACGGCTTGCGACACCCGCAGGTAGAGCTTGGCGTACCCGGCGAAGAGCCGTTGAATGATCGGATGGTTGCCCAGCCCCTGCACGGTCGCGATCAGCGAGACCCGCCCCCGGTAGACGGGCGCGCCGAGCCGCGTGTGCGCCCCGCTGTAGTGGCCCAGCTCGTGCCCCAGCACGGCGCGCAGCTCGTCGACGGTGAGCGTCTGGAGCAGCGGCAGCCCGATGAACATGCGCCGCCGCGTCGCGCGCAGCCCGAGGAACCGGGTGTCCTCCGAGACCGCCGCGTTCACCTCGGGGACGAGCCGGATCTCGTCGGGCGGCGCGGTGCGCACCCGCCGGGCCAGGTCCTCCACCGCCTGCCAGAGCGCGGGCTCGTGCTCGCGCCCCACCGGCACGCCCGGCAGCTCGCCCCCCTGGTTCCTGCCCACCATGAACAGCGCCCGCACCAGCGCGCCCGCCGCCAGCGTGAGCACGATCGCGACCTTCAGCGCCGCGGCGTGGAAGTCCACCAGCAGCAGGACGTCGAAGAACACGGCGGCCACCAGGATGACGCCGACCAGCACGTAGAAGCCGGCGAGCAGACTGAAGGCCAGCACCGCTCGGAACGCTGTCGTCATGGGGGAGGGCTCCCGGGGAAGGGGTTCTCGCGAGGCTCGACACTAGCGGAGACAGGAAACTGGATAAAATCACTGCACCAATGTCGTACTACGACGAGCACGACCAGGAACGATGGGTCCCGGAACCACCCGGCAACCCCGGCCGCGGTGCGTTCGAACGCGACCGCGCCCGCGTCCTGCACAGCGCCGCGCTGCGCAGGCTGGCGGCCAAGACCCAGGTCGTGGGCCCCGGCGAGACGCTCGGCGGCGGCCAGCACATCCCGCGCACCCGGCTGACCCACTCGCTCGAATGCGCCCAGGTCGGCAGGGAGATGGGCGCCACGCTCGGCGTCGACCCCGACCTGGTCGAGACCGCCTGCCTGGCCCACGACCTCGGCCATCCGCCGTTCGGGCACAACGGGGAGGTGGCGCTCAACGCGCTGGCCACCTCGTGCGGCGGCTTCGAGGGCAACGCCCAGAGCCTGCGCCTGCTCACCCGGCTGGAGGCCAAGGTCCTGACCGACGACGGCCGCAGCGCCGGCCTCAACCTCACCAGGGCCGCACTCGACGCCTCCGTCAAATACCCCTGGACGTGCGAGAAGTCCCCGAAGTTCGGCGTCTACCACGACGACCTGCCGGTCTTCGAGTGGATCAGGGACGGCGCCCCGGAGGGCCGCGTGAGCTTCGAGGCCCAGATCATGGACTGGGCCGACGACGTCGCCTACTCCGTCCACGACCTGGAGGACGCGCTCCACTCCGGCCACGTCACCCCCGAGGCGCTCCAGTCCCCCGTGGAGCGCGGCGCGGTGGCCCGCGTCACCCGCGCCTGGTACGCGCCCGGCGCCGACCTCAACGAGCTGGAGGAGGTCTTCGCCAAACTGATCGCCGACCCGCTGTGGCCGCGCCGCTTCGAGGCCACGCTCGCCGACCTGGCCGGCCTCAAGGCGCTCACCAGCGGCCTGATCGGCCGGTTCTGCCGCTCGGCCCAGACCGCCACCAAGGAGGTCCACGGCGCCCGCCACCGCGCCGACCTCGTCGTGCCGCGCGCCACGCTGCTGGAGTGCGCCCTGCTCAAGGGCGTCACCGCCCACTACGTGATGACCACCGAGGGCCACCACGCCAACCAGGCCAGGCAGCGCGAGCTGATCACCGAGCTGGCCTCGCTGATCACGCTCGGCGCCCCCGCCACCCTCGAACCCGCCTTCCGCCCCGCCTTCCTGGACGCCCCCGACGACCCCGCCCGCGTGCGCGTCGTGATCGACCAGATCGCCTCGCTCACCGACACCTCGGCCGTGGCCTGGCACCGGCGCCTGTCGAAGTGACGGCAGGCCGCCGGGGCCGGTGAAACCGCCCCCACGAGCGGCTTTGCGGACCTGCCTCGTCGGCGGATACTGCGCGCATGGCTACATATGTCATCGTCGGCGCGGGCCTTGCGGGAGCCAAGGCCGCGCAGACGTTGCGCGAGGAGGGCTTCGCCGGCGAGGTCGTGCTCGCCGGCGCGGAGAGCGAACGCCCGTACGAACGGCCGCCCCTGTCCAAGGAGTACCTGCGGGGCGGCGGCGAGCGGGAGAAGATCTACGTCCACGCCCCCGGCTGGTACGCCGACAACGACGTGGAGCTGCGGCTCGGCCTGCCCGTCACCCGCATCGAGCCCCGCAACCACGTCGTCAGGTTCGCCAACGGGTCCCGGCGGGCCTACGACAAGCTGCTGATCGCGACCGGGGCGACGCCGAGACGCCTGCCCGGACCCGCCTACTACCTGCGTACCGTCGAGGACTGCGAGGCGCTCAGGCGGCGCTTCGCCGAGGGCGGCAGCGTCATCGTGGTCGGGGCGTCCTGGATCGGGCTGGAGAGCGCGGCGGCGGCCCGCGCGGCGGGCTGCCCGGTCACCGTCGTCGAGCCCGAGCCCACCGCGCTCAACCGGGCGCTCGGCCCCGAGCTGGGCGCGGTGTTCGCCCGCCTGCACGCCCGCAACGGCGTGGACCTGCGCTTCGGCACCGCCGTCGCCGAGGTCACCGGCACCGGCGTGCGGCTCAGCACGGGGGAGCGGCTGACGGCCGACCTCGTGGTGGCCGGCATCGGCGTCGCGCCCGAGGTGGAGCTGGCCCGCGACGCGGGCCTGGAGGTGCGGCACGGCATCCGCACCGACGCCTCCCTGCGCACCTCGCACCCCGACGTCTACGCCGCCGGCGACGCCGCCGAGCCCTTCCACCCCCTGTACGGCCGGCACGTCCGCGTCGAGCACCGGTCGGGCGCGCTCAGGGGCGGTCCGGCCGCCGCCCGCGCCATGCTCGGCCAGGACGTCGTCCACGACGACATCCCCTACCTCTACACCGACCAGTACGACCTGAGCATGGAGTTCACCGGCGACACCGACGGCCACGACGAGATCGTCTGCCGGGGTTCGCTGGAGGACCTGCGGTTCGTCGCCTTCTGGCTGCGCGCGGGCCGGGTGGTCGCCGGCATGAGCGTCAACATCCGGGACGCCGTACCGGAGATCCAGGAGCTGATCAGGTCGGGCGTCGTCATTGACCGAAAGGAGTTGACGACGGGTCCGCCGTGATCGGGTTGTCGTCCTTGGGCTCGGCGGTCCTGCGCGGCTTCCTGGGCTGCTTGGTGGCCTGCGGCACCTTCTTCGACGTGCACTGGACCGCGCAGCGCGGCGTCTCGCCGAGTTTGCCGCGCAGCGCCAGCGTCTCCTTGCGGGGGGAGAGCGTGCGGTTGCCGGAGCGCCAGGCGTCCAGGTAGTCCCACGGCTCGACCATGCCCCGGCGCACCCACCAGTAGGCCGGGCCGGTCTTCCAGGAGATCGCGAAGTACAGGTTGGAGCCGGCGTCGCGGGCGTTGCCCGATCTGCCCACCCGGCCGAGCAGCTGCCCGGCCTTGACCCGCACGCCTGGCCGCACGCCGTCGGCGACGGAGTCGAGGTGGCCGCCGAGGTAACGCACGCCGTCGTCGCCGATGATCGTGACGAACCGGCCCTCGCGGTCGGCGCCCTTGTCGGTGGAGGGCGCCCACCGGTTCTTGACGTTGACCTCGTCCACGACGCCGTCCACCGGCGCGACGAACGAGCAGCCCTGCGGGGCCCAGATCGTCGTCTTGGGCAGCACCAGCAGGCTGCGCTGGTAGGTCGTGCCGCAACCCTTGACCGGGAACGTGTAGGTGAACTTCGACAGCTTGGGCGGCGGCACCTTGACCGGGTCGTCCCCCTTGGGCGGCCGCTCGGCCTGCTGCTCGCCGTCCTGGCCGGACGGGCCGGG
>NZ_JBSFGJ010000144.1:0-20242 GCF_053596515.1 Nonomuraea sp. NPDC001684 | reverse complement strand
CGGCGTGCGAGCTGGTCTTCTTCGACGCCACCCGCAACGCCTCGCGCCGGTTCTGCGGCCTGTCGTGCCAGAACCGCGCCAAGGCCAGCGCCTACCGCGCCCGCCGCCGCACCTGATCTACACCTGATCTACAACGTAAAGGCGTCGGGCCGGGCCGTCCGCCGCCGTCAGTGCACGGAGAAGCCGCCGTCGACGAAGAGCAGCTGGCCGGTGACGAACGCCGAGGCGTCCCCCGCCAGGAACACCGCCGCGCCCGCGAAGTCGCCGGGCACGCCGTTGCGGCCGGTCATGTGCCGGGCGGCGAGCTCCTCGACGCGGCCGGGGACGGCCTGGGCGGGCTCGGTCAGCGGGGTGAGCACGAATCCGGGGATGATCGTGTTGACGCAGACGCCGTGGGCCGACCACGCCTCGGCCTGCGAGCGGGTGAGACCGGCGACGGCGGCCTTGGCCGCGCCGTACACGCCGCTGTTGCCGAAGGCGCTGATGGACTGCTGGGAGCCGACGTTGATGATGCGGCCCCGGCCGCGGGCCGCCATGCGGGGGCCGAAATGCTGGCCGAGCAGGTACGGGGCGGTCAGGTGCACGGCGATGGTCTGCTCGTAGTCGCCGGGGGTGAGCTCGGCCATGGGCTTGCGGATGTTGTTGCCGGCGGCGTTGACCAGGATGTCGATCTCTCCGGCGGCGGCGCACAGGCGGGCCAGGTCGTCCCGGTCGTGCAGGTCGGCGCTGACGGCGGAGGTGGTGACGCCGTGGGCGCGCAGCCGCTCGGCGGCCCGGTCGAGCTCGGCGGGCCTGCGGGCGGCGAGGACGACCTCGGCTCCGGCCCGGCCGATCGCCTCGGCCATGGCCAGGCCGATGCCGGAGCTGCCGCCGGTGACGAGCGCGCGGCGGCCGTGCAGGGAGAACAGGTCGCGTAGATAGTCCGACACGACCGCTCAAGCTAGCACCAGCCGCGGGAACGCGGACGGGCGGCGTCGGTTGCCGGAACGGCGAAGGAGGGCTAGGCTCGTGAGCTCGGCAATACGAGAAGCGGCATCACAGAGCTCCCGTAAAGGAGTATAGCAGGGAATGGCTAATCGTCAAGATGGTCTCGCGGAAGCCCTTGACAGCGAGCAGCGTACGGTCCGGTGGCTGTACGCCAGGCTCGACGCGGCCAGGGAGCGGGCGCAGGCGACGCTGCGCCAGGTGTACGCCGGCGGCGGCGCGTTGGGCACCCGGCAGGCGCGGGTCGAGCGCGAGGTGACCGCCTCCGAGCAGGCGCGGCGGCTGGCCCAGCTCAACGCGGTCGAGCGCGGCCTGTGCTTCGGCCGGATCGACGACTCCGGCGGCGTCAGCACGTACGTCGGCCGGATCGGGCTGCGCGACGAGGACCACGAGTCGGTGCTGATCGACTGGCGGGCCCCGGCCGCGCGCCCGTTCTACGTGGCCACCGCCACCGACCCGGGCGGCCTGGTGCGGCGCCGCCATCTGCACCTGAAGGACCGCACGGTGGTCGGCATCGACGACGAGGTGTTCGACCTGGACGGCATGTCCGACGGCGACCGGCGCACGCTGGTGGGCGAGGCGGCGCTGCTGGCGGCGTTGCGGCGCGGCCGTACCGGCCGGATGGGCGACGTGGTGGCCACGATCCAGATCGAGCAGGACCGGGTGATCAGGGCGGGCCTGCAGGGGGCGCTGGTGGTGCAGGGCGGGCCGGGCACCGGCAAGACCGTCGCGGCGCTGCACCGGGCCGCCTACCTGCTCTACACCCACCGCGACACGCTGGAGCGGCGCGGGGTGCTGGTGGTGGGTCCCAACCCGATGTTCCTGCGCTACATCGGGCAGGTGCTGCCGGCGCTGGGGGAGACGCAGGTGGTGATGGCCACGGTGGGCGAGCTGTTCCCGGGGGTGCGGGCGGTGGCGGCCGATCCGCCGGCGGCCGCGGTGGTCAAGGGCGACCTGCGGATGGCCGAGGTGGTGGCCGCGGCGGTGGCCGACCGGCAGCGGGTGCCCGCGGGCGATCTGGAGGTGGAGCTCGACGGGCTGCGGCTGCGTGTGCCGCACGCGGTGTGCGTGCGGCTGCGCGAGCGGGCGCGGGCGGTGCGCCTGCCGCACAACATGGCCCGCAAGCTGTACGTCACCGAGCTGCTGAAGGAGCTGGCCAGGGCGGAGGCGCGGGCGCTGGAGGAGTCGCTGCGCCTGGAGGAGCTTGCGGTCGACGACCCGGAGCTGGCCGAGCCGCTGGACCTGGAGGGCGACCTGGACGAGACGGACATCGCGCTGGCGGCCGAGCGGCTGTGGGGGGAGGAGCCGGTGCGGCGCGCGGTGGCCGAGCTGTGGCCGGAGCTGACGCCGCAGGAGCTGGTCGCCGATCTGCTGTCCGCGCCGGACACGTTGTGGTCGGTGTGCCCGCCGGGCCTGGACTGGACGCCGCTGGTGCGGCCCCGCGAGTCGCCGTGGACGGTCGGCGACGTGCCGCTGCTGGACGAGGCGGCCGAGCTGCTGGGCCACGACGACTCGGCCGACCGGGTGGCGGCGCGGCGGGCGGGGGAGGAGTGGGCCGAGCAGGAGTTGTACGCGCGCGAGGTGCTGGAGACCACCGGCCTGCTGGAGGAGGGCGTCTTCGACCGGGCCGACGTGCTGGCCGAGCGGCAGGCCGACGACGGCGCGGGGCTGACGACGGCCGAGCGGGCGGCGGCCGACCGCACGTGGGCGTACGGGCACGTGATCGTGGACGAGGCGCAGGAGTTGTCGCCGATGGCCTGGCGGACGGTGGTGCGGCGGGTCCCGGCGCGGTCGCTGACCGTGGTGGGCGACCTGGCCCAGACGGGGTCGGCGGCGGGGGCGCGCTCGTGGGCGCAGGTGCTCGATCCGTACCTGGAGGGGCGCTGGCGGGAGGAGCGGCTGCTGGTCAACTACCGCACGCCGGTGGAGATCATGCGGGTGGCGGCCGACGTGCTGGCGGCGGTGGCGCCGGGGCAGGAGCCGCCGGAGTCGGTGCGGGACGGCGGCGACGAGCCGCGCGCGGTGCGGGCGGCGGTGGCCGAGCTGCCGGCGCTGGTGGCGGCGGAGCGGGCCGAGCTGGGCGCGCGGGGCGAGGGCGGCCGGTTGGGGGTCATCACGCCCGACGGGCTGCACGCGCGGGTGGCGGCCCTGTTCCCGGGGTCGGCGGACCTGGACGCGCCGGTGGTGGTGCTGACGGTGACGCAGGCCAAGGGCCTGGAGTTCGACGGGGTGGTGGTGGTCGACCCGGCGGGGATCCTGGAGCAGTCGCCGATGGGCGGCCACGACCTGTACGTGGCGGTGACGCGGGCGACGCGGCGGCTGACGGTGGCCCATGAGGGCGAGCTGCCGTCGATGTTGTCCCGCTTGAGATCTACAATGTAAAGCCGCTGGCCTGGTGGCGTTCACCCGTAATTCCCCGAAAAAGCAGCAACGATCGGGAGCGCCCCGGGCGGGTCATTCGTTGTAGAGCTTGTCCGCGACTTCGCGGATGCGGCGGGTGGCGTGGTCGAGGGCGCGCAGGGTCTCGGTGTCGAGGTGGGACATGATGCGCTTGTAGTGTCTGAGGCCCGCGTCGTTGATCTCGGCGATCAGGGTGGCGCCGGCGGGGGTGAGCTCGACCCGGCGCACCCGGCGGTCGTTGGGGTCTTCGTGCCGGCTGACCAGGCCCTGGGCGACCAGGCGGTCGACGATGCCGGTGACGGTGGCGAGGCTGACGCCGAGGGTGTGGGCGAGGTCCTGGCCCGAGGCCGAGCCGTGCGTCGACAGCTGCATGACGACGCGGAGCTGCCGGATGGTGAGGTTGGAGCTGAACAGGGGGGACTGTTGCCGGGTGAACAGTCTTCCCAGGTCGCGCTGTGTCTCGGTGATCCGGCGGATCAGGTCTTCGCGGTCGTCGCTCACGCTCACCTCTCGCTTCCTGAGAAGGTTATCAGGAAAGCTGGATCAGGCTAAATATTCGTATAAGGCAAAGTGTTAGTCTGGGGCGAACTTTGGAGGGGAGCCTATGACCGCTTTCGCCCGGTTGAGTCTGGTCAACCGCAGTCTTGTGATCTTGGTGGCGGTCGTGATCACCGCGTTCGGCGCGTTCACGATTCCGCAGTTGAAGCAGCAGCTCCTGCCGTCGTTGGCGTTCCCGGGCGCGTTCGTCGTCGCGCCCTTCCCCGGCGCCTCGCCGGAGATCGTCGAAGACCAGGTGACGAAGCCGATCGAGGACTCCTTCCAGGGGATCCCCGGCATGGAGCAGATGACCTCCACGTCGAAGGAGGGCATGGCCCAGATCCAGGTGGCCTTCGAGTACGGCACCGACATCGAGGCCTCGCTGAACAAGATGCAGCAGGCCGTCGCCAGGATCACGCTCCCGCAGGGCGTCGACCCGCAGGTGGTGGCGGGCAACACCGACGACATCCCGGTGCTGGTGCTGGCGGTGGGCGACGGCGGCGACGAGCGGGCGATGGCCGACAAGCTGCGCCGGATCATGGTGCCGGAGTTGCAGAGCGTGGAGGGGGTGCGCGAGGCGACGGTCACCGGCACTCGTGACGAGGTCGTCACGATCGAGCCGGACGTCAAGAAGATGGCGCTGGCCGGGGTGTCGGCGGCGCAGATCCCCGAGGTGCTCAAGGCGAACGGCACGCCGATCCCGGCCGGGTCGCTGACCTCCGACGGCAGGTCGCTGACCGTGCAGGTGGGGTCGCGGGTCGACTCGCTGGAGAAGCTGAAGAACCTCTACCTGACCCCCGCGCAGCCCGTCCAGCAGCAGGCCCAGTCCCCGGCCCAGTCCCCGGCCCAGACGCCGGGGCAGGCGCAGGGCCGTCCGCAGGCCGGGCAGCCGGCCCAGACGGGCCGGGCGGCGCTGCCGCAGCAGGTGGCGCGGCCCAAGCCGCTCAAGCCGGTCAAGCTCGGTGACGTGGCCGAGATCAGGCGCGGCCTGGCCGACGCCTCGACGATCACCCGTACCGACGGCAGGACGAGCCTCGGCGTGTCGGTGACGATGACGCCCGACGGCAACGCGGTGACGATCTCCCACGAGATCCGCGAGAAGCTGCCGGAGCTGACGCGGTCGCTGGGCGACTCCTCCGACACGCAGGTGTCGGTTGTGTTCGACCAGGCGCCGTACGTGGAGGAGTCGATCGAGAACCTGACCACCGAGGGCCTGCTGGGGCTGGCGTTCGCGGTGCTGGTCATCCTGGTGTTCCTGCTGTCGGTGCGTTCGACGCTGGTGACGGCGGTGTCGATCCCGCTGTCGGTGGTGATCGCGCTGCTGGCGCTGTGGGCGGGTGACTACTCCCTCAACATGCTGACGCTGGGCGCGCTGACGATCGCGGTGGGCCGGGTGGTCGACGACTCGATCGTGGTGCTGGAGAACATCAAGCGCCATCTGGGTTACGGCGAGGCCAAGCTGCAGGCGATCCTGACCGCGGTGCGGGAGGTCTCGGGGGCGGTGACGGCCTCGACGCTGACGACGGTGGCGGTGTTCGCGCCGATCGCGATCGTGGGCGGCATGGTCGGTGAGCTGTTCCGGCCGTTCGCGGTGACGGTGGCGGTGGCGTTGCTGGCCTCGCTGGTGGTGTCGCTGACGGTGGTGCCGGTGCTGGCGTACTGGTTCCTCAAGGCGCCGTCGTTGTCGCCGGAGCAGGCGCGGGCCCAGCGTGAGGAGGCCGAGGCCAAGGAGCTGCGCAGCCCGTTGCAGAGGGCGTACCTGCCGGTGCTGCGGTTCGCCACGCGGTTCAAGCTGGTGACGGTGCTGATCGGGGTGGCGGTGTTCGTCGGGACGATGGGCCTGGCGGGCGGTCTGCGGACGAACTTCCTGGACTCCTCCGGGCAGAACACGATCTCGCTGACGCAGAAGATGCCGGTGGGCACCGATCTGGCCACGACGGACAAGGCGGCCAAGAAGGTCGAGGGCGTGCTTTCGGGGCTGGCCGGTGTGGAGACGTACCAGGTCAACGTGGGTGGCGGCAACGCCATGCAGGGCGGCGTGGGCGGTGGCGCGGACCGGGCGTCGTTCTCGGTGACGGTCAAGGACGGCGCCGAGCCGGCGACGGTGGAGCAGCAGCTCCGAGAGAAGATCACGGGTCTGTCCGGGGTCGGTGAGGTGACGGTCGGCGGCGCCGGCGGGGGCGGGTTCTCCTCCGACACGGTGAGCGTGATCGTGCAGGCGCCCGACGCCGAGTCGCTGCGCACGGCGACCGAGGCGGTCAAGGGTGCGATGGGCCAGGTGAAGGGTCTGCGTGACCTGTCGTCGAACCTGGAGGCCAGCGCGCCGCGCATCGAGGTCGCGGTGGACCGGGAGAAGGCGGCGGCCAAGGGGCTGTCGGAGGGTCAGGTCGGCCAGGCGGTGGCGCAGGCGTTCCGCGGCGCGCCGCTGGGCCAGATCACCCTGGACGGCCGCAGCAGCGACCTGGTGCTGCGCGGGGGCGATGCGCCCGAGGACGTCAAGGCGATCGAGGACCTGAAGCTGCCGACGGCGGCGGGGCTGGTGAAGTTGTCGTCGGTGGCCAAGGTGGAGCAGGTGGCCGGTCCGACGCAGGTGACCAGGATCGACGGTGAGCGTTCTGCGACGGTGTCGGGCAAGGTGGAGGCGTCGGATCTGGGCACGGTCACCCAGGAGCTGACGACGAAGATGAAGTCGGTGGCGCTGGGCGCCGGCGCCCGGTACGAGATCGGCGGCGCCTCGGCCGACCAGGCGGACGCGTTCTCCGACCTGGGCATGGCGATGCTGGCGGCGATCGCGATCGTGTTCATGATCATGGTGGCGACGTTCCGGAGCTTCGTCCAGCCGCTGATCCTGCTGGTGTCGATCCCGTTCGCGGCGACCGGCGCGGTGGGTCTGCTGGTGGCGACCGACACGGCGATGGGCGTGCCGGCGTTGATCGGCATGCTGATGCTGATCGGCATCGTGGTGACGAACGCGATCGTGCTGATCGACCTGATCAACCAGTACCGGGATCAGGGGCTGGGCGTGGTCGAGGCGGTGATCGAGGGCGGCCGGCGCAGGTTGCGGCCGATCCTGATGACGGCGGTGGCCACGATCTGCGCGCTGACGCCGATGGCGCTGGGGGTGACCGGGTCGGGCGGGTTCATCTCGCAGCCGCTGGCGATCGTGGTGATCGGCGGCCTGGTGTCCTCGACGCTTCTGACGCTGGTGCTGGTTCCGACGTTGTACACGGTGGTGGAGCGGGTGAAGGAGCGGATGGGGCGCAAGCCGTCCGCGCCCAAGCACGAGGCCAAGGTCCTCACGCCGACGTCGTGAGCGGAGCACCCCGGCGCCGACCTCATGCGGCGCCGGGGCCGGGTGGGGTCGTGGATGCCCGGTTCGAGGTCTCTCACCTCGCACCGGGCATCCGGCCGTTCGGGGTGGGGCCGTCAGACGTCGGTGAAGGAGGCGCTCTGGTCGAACAGGGTGCGGAAGGGGTAGAGGCTCTCGAAGATGACCGCGCGGGTTGTGACCTGCGCGCCGCCGACCGCCCATTGCGAGGCGATGACGTAGTGGGCGTTGACGGCGATGTTGGCGCAGCCGGTGAGGTCGAGGTATCCCATCGGCTGGCCGGATGAGGTGGCGTGGCCTTCGCCTCTGCAGCCGTTGCGGGTCTGTCCCTTGGCGATGACGTACATGTCGGAGATCAGGTCGAGCCCGTTCTTGCTGGCGCAGAGCCGGATGGTCCAGCCGTTCTGCGACCTGTCGGCGCAGCCGCCGGCGGCGTGCGCGGGGGTCGTGGCGCCGGCCACGAGACAGGCGCTCATCAGGAGCGTGCTGAGTACTGCTGCCGCCCGGCGGAGGAGATTGCGGCGGTCGCGGTGTGTTCCGTCGGCATGGGGCATGCGTCGTTCCTTTCGTTGCGGGAATTCGGTGTTTCTGGCGCGGGGCCAGGTGCTTCATATGTAATTTCTGCGGTCGGCGGGCGGCAACGTGTTCATGTGGTCCACAGCGGGCCGGGCTGTGGTGGTCATGGGGGACGCGGGCACCACAGTGTGCCGTGGAGGGCCGGTTTTGCAGGCGTGATCGCCTTGCCACTCCGCGTGTTGTGAGAATGGCAATTACCAGTAATTCGGCCAGGTACATCGTGCCGGAGAAGGCGGCCGTTACAGATTTTATGTTTACCTTATTGTGATCCCTGATCTTGTTGCCCGGCGATCTTGACCGTAGGTAAATCTTGTTCGCTAATCCAACTCGGCACAGATTGTGAGTGTCAGTGAACAAGTTAGTCAGCGCGGCAATGGTGAGCGGGAAGCCGCCCAGGCGCCTCGCCGTCGCCGCGACGCTCACGGTGGCGGCGTCGCTGCTGGTGGCCGGCGCCACGGTGGCGTCGGCCGATCCCGAACCGGCTCCGACCGCGACCCCCGCTCCTCCGTCGATGACGACCTTCCCCAAGCCGGAGGACCCGGACGCGCCGCTGCGGGCGGCGGTGGCCCAGGCGCGCAAGACCGGGCAGCCGGTGCCGGTGGAGGCGGCCTTCACCGAGTCCGCCCGCGTGTGGGCCTATCCCGACGGGCACCTGACCACCCAGGCCTACGACGGGCCGGTGCAGCTCAAACAGGCCGATGGCGGCTGGAGCCGGATCGACACGAGTCTGGTGGAGCGGGACGGCGTGCTGAGGCCGAAGCTGGCCAAGGCCGACGCGAGCTTCTCGCTGGGGGGCGACGGCCCGTTCGCCTCACTGGCACGTGACGGGAAACAGCGGGTCGCCCTGTCCTGGGGTGCGCCGCTGCCACGCCCGGAGATCACCGGCGACAAGGCCCGGTACGCCGACGCCGCCGGGCCCGGTGCCGATCTCGTGGCCACGGCCCTGCCCACCGGGTTCCGGCACGACGTCGTCCTGCGCGAGCGGCCCACGAAGCCGGTGGAGTTCCGGCTGCCGGTGGAGACCGACGGCTTGACGCTCTCGATGTCGAAGGGAGGCGGGCTGGCGCTGAAGAACAGCAAGGGCAAGACCGCCCTGTCGGCTCCGGCGCCCCGGATGTGGGACGCCGCCGCGGCCGACACCGCCGACGGCCGGCCGGGCCGCGAGGCCAAGGTCAGGACGAGCGTGGAGACCAAGGACGGCCGGACCGTCCTGGTGCTGAAGCCGGACCCGGCCTGGCTGGCCGACCCGGCCACCCGGTACCCGGTGACCGTTGATCCCACCACCACTCTGGGCGTCACCCAAGAGGTGGGGATCATGTCGCCCAACTCCCAGATCTCCCCGGGCAGGGTCGGCCGCCAGAACTACCGGTACTGCACCGGAACGTGGCCCAACCAGACCTGCGCCGACAGGCCGGAGACGCTGCGGGCGCTGATGGCCTTCGACACCACGTCGATCGCCAACCGGAACGTGCTCAAGGCCACCATGCAGCTGACCCTGCGGGCCAACGCCAGCTCCTGCCTGGTCAACTACCAGTCGATCTTCGCGCACCGGATCACCGAAGCCTGGGTGGCCGACGACACGTTCTGGAGCAGGCAGCCCGCCACCACCCCCGACGGACGCGCCTCGATCAATCCGTGCATCCAGCCGCAGACCGCCGGGGCGGTGTGGAGCTGGGATCTGACCGCGATGGCTCAGGCCTGGGCCGGCGGCACCCCCAACCACGGGCTGATGCTGCAACTGGGCACCGAGACCACGCCCCCCTCCAACGCCAGCGAGAACTTCGACTTCTGGGCGCAGATGTTCAACCAGAACGTGCCCAAGCTGAGCGTGGACTGGGTGCTGCCGCCGGAGATCCCGACCGTGGCCGCCGAGTCCATCGACTCGTTGAGCGGCAATGACGCCATCGCCCGCTCCACGGCGGTGAAGGTCACCTACAAGTCCGGCGTGCCCGAGGCCACCCCGCTCGACTACACCGTCAGCGTCAACGACTCCACCATGGCCCCGCCCCCCGCGCAGCTTCCCACCGGCGAGGCCGCCTACTGGAAGCTGGACGAGACGTCCGGAGCCGGCGCGGCCGACGCCTCCGGCCACAACCTGAACGCCACCCTGACCGGCAACTACAGCCGCGTCCCGGGGCAGGTGGGCCAGGCTCTCAAGCTGTCGGGCGGAACCGGCGCCACCGCCGGGCCGGTGCTCAACACCGATCAGAGCTACACGGTGACGGCCTGGGTCAGGCTGGAGGACAGCGCCGAGGACCAGGTGGTCTTCTCCCAGCAGGGCGTCAACCAGCCCGCCTTCACCCTGGCCTACGCCCGCTCCACGGTGCCCGAGGTCGATCAGCGGTGGGTGCTCACCATGGTCACCCAGGACATCCCCGATCGGATCTACGAACAGTGGGCGGTCTCCAAGAACATCGCCCGGGTCGGCCGATGGAGCCATGTGGCCGTCCAGTACGACCAGACCGCTCACAAGATCCGCCTGTTCGTCGACGGGGAGCTGGCCGACGAACGCGATCACACCGCGAACTGGAACGCCCGCGGCGCCTTCCAGTTCGGCAAGGGGCAGATCGCCGGCAGTCACACGCCCTTCACCGGCGCGATCGACGACGTCCACGCCTACCAGCGGGTGCTGTCGCCGGCCGACCTGCGCACGATGGTCACCGCTCCCGGCACGACGACGAACAACGGCGTGCCCGCCGGTCAGACCCCCGAGAGGATCTTCTCGCTGGACAATCCGGCCAGCTTCAAGTTCGTGGTCAAGGCATGCCGGACCGGGGTGACGCCGCCGTCGTGCAACGAGAGCCCGGCCTACCGCATCACCTCCGACGCGGCGACGCTGCCCACCGACACCGAGACCGGCATGGCCGACCCTGTCCAGCCGATCCTGTCCGGCATGGTCAACCGCCCCTCCGGCGGGCCGGTGACCGCCAAGTACTACCTGTACGACAACGCCGGAACCCCGGTCGGGTCGGCTCCGCTCGGGACCCGGAACGTCAATGGCGGCGAACGCGCCTCCTTCCAGATCCCGGCCAACACGGTCCAGCCCGGCACCACCTACAAGTGGCAGATGGTGGCCTGCGCCGTCGGCCAGGGCGGCACCACGACGCCGGGCGACACGCCGGCCCCCACGCCCACGCCGACGCCGACCCCGACGCCGCTTCCCCAGGGGCTCGTGGCGGCCTACGGCATGAACGAGGGCGCCGGCACGAGCGTCGGCGACGTCTCCGGCAAGAACAACACCGGAACCGCCCAGAACACGACCTGGACCACCGGCAAGTACGGCAAGGCGCTGTCCTTCAACGGCACGTCCAGCAAGGTCTCCGTCCCGCACAACGCCGGCCTGGTGCTGCCGCAGGGCATGACCATGTCCGCGTGGGTCAACCCCACCAGCGTGAGCGGCTGGCGCAGCGTCGCCTTCAAGGACTACACGGGCGGCGTCGGCTACGGCCTGTACGCCTCCAACGGCACGGCCCCCAGCAGCTGGCTGCGTTCCGGCGGCGTCCACCAGCAGGTCGACGGCACGGCGGCGCTCTCCACCGGCACCTGGTCCCACCTGGCGGTCACCCACGACGGCACCACCGCCCGCCTGTACGTCAACGGGCAACAGGTCGCGCAGAAGGCCGTCGGCGCTCTGGAGGACTCCGGCGGCGCCCTGCAGATCGGCGCCAACACCAACTGGGGCGAGTACTTCGGCGGCGCGATCGACGAACTGCGCATCTACAACCGCGCGCAGAGCGCCGCCGAGATCCAGGCGGACATGCAGGCCCCGGTCGGCGCGGCCCCGACCCCGACGCCCACCCCCACCCCGACGACCACGCCGACCGACCCCACCACGCCGACCACCCCGATGCTTGAGGAGGTCTGCACCCCCAAGACCGCCCCGGTCTCCTTCACCACCCCGGGCACGCCCCCGCCGCCCCCGGTGGAGGACGTGCGGCACCTGACCCTGGGCAAGGACAACTTCGTCATCAAGTCCGCCAAGACCGACCCGACCGCCTGTGGCGGCGCGCCCTGCACGGTGACCGACGACACGGTGATCCGGGTCGGCGGCACCGGCATCGACAAGACGGCCGCTGCCATCGGATTCAAGCTGGACGAACTGCCCGACGGGGCCGGCGTGTCCGAGGGCCTGCTCAAACTCGGGGCTCCTACCTGTGCAGGAGGGACTTGCCCGGCCGATGCGGTCATCACCGCGACGCCGTTGAAGAGCCCGGTCACCGGAAGCAGCAGAGGGTCAGATCTTCCCGGCGACGCCGATACGACCGGCACCCCCGACTCCCTGCCCTTGTCCGCTCCAGAGGCTGACATCGCGGGCAGCGAGTACCAGTGGCTCCTGCTCACCTCCGACAGGGACGAGGTGATCACCTTCGGCGAGACGACAGCGTCTGAGCAGCCGTCCCTGGCTCTCACCTATCTGCCGGCTGGACCGCCGAGCAAGGTGCTCAACCTCGCCACCCAGGCGGGGGACGGCGGCGCTGTCGCGAGCTGGGGGCTGCCCGAAACCAACGGCAGTGTGGCCATGCTCGACGGTTACGACGTCGAGGTGACCGACAACGGTGGCGCCGTCGTCAAGACCCTCGACGTCAAGGACCCGTACGCTGCGATCACCGGTCTGACGAACGGTTCGGTCTACACGGTGAAGGTGCGTGCCAAGACCGCTCTGGGGACCGGTGATTGGGAGAGTGCCTCAGTCACGCCCAAGGCGGTGCCTCCACCCCCCACGGGCAGGGACACGTGCGTCCTGGAACAGGGCAGCAGAGCGGTCGGCGCCCAGGCGGCCGGTGATTCGGGGGCTCAGGAGTACATCGCTCGCGTCAAGTCCTACTACGACGCGCAAGACGCGGTGCTGGAGGGGCGTGCCGCCACCATCTGGGACGCGCCCGGGGTCGTGCCGACCGCTTCGATCACCGCTCAGCTCTCGCTGCTGAACAGCCTTCTCCTGGACCAGCGCGCGGAAGCGCAGGCACTGGGTGAGTCGCGTGCGAGTTCTGCCGTGACCCTCGGCAACGCGGTCGTAGCGGCCGGGGACAACGGTACGGTCCGCGTTTCCGTCGAGACGAAGCGAACCTGGCAGACCCAGACGGCCGGCGCGAGCCGGTCGGCGGCAACCCGCTCGATCGGGTCCGGCGCATCTGGTCAGGTCGAGCCGAGCGAGTTCACCGTCTCGGTGTTCGTCTTCGACCGATGCGGCGGCCTGACCATCATCGAGCAGCCTCTGGAATGCTTCGAGGACTCCTCGGATCACATGGACCCCGGCGCCTGCCCCGGCTCCATTCCCGGCTCCCTTTCCCGGGGGCTCAGCACGCAGTCCGCATGCTCGAACGACCCCAACGATCCCTACTCGGACCCCGATGCGGACATCAAGAAACTGGTCGGGCAGTGCTTCTTCAACAAGGGCGCGCCCCATGGATGCTGGAACGCCGAGAAGCCGGGATTCAAAGTATCGGAGACATTGATAGCGAACGAATACACCGGCACCAGCAAGAAGCGCAAGGGGTGGGGTGTCACCGTAGATGCCCACTCATACTGGTTCGGGAACTACGGCGTTGAGCACGGGCCCACCAGAGACGTCTGGGATTTCGCCCACGACAACAACTTCCCCGCCTCCGATCGCGGAACGTTCGTCAACTACGTCCGGGTATGGCCGATGGAGAAGAAGGCGAACACCGCGGAAGCCAAATACATCAGGAACAACCTCGTCCTCAAGAGCATGGGCGAAGCGTGCTTCATGAACACCAAGTACGACAACGAGTTCGGCACTGCCATCGAAGTCGACGGCGAGCTTGCGCCGAGCGGGGGCGTGACGACCACCCACACCAGCTCCAGGGAGGTCACCTGCAAGTCGTACGAGGCCACCGGGCCGACCAAGCCGTCCAGCCCGAACCCGAAGGACGACTTCGAGCTTCAGCCGCTGTGGAACCGGCAGCGACCGAAGTCGGAGTGCTTCAACACTCTGCTGAAGTACTGCTCGATCGACGCGTACCGGCACGGCTTCAAGGCGGAGGTGACATTCTGCTATCACGTCAAGGCGCGTCAGGCGCGATGCATACCGTGGCAGTCGAACCAGTACTACAGCTGGTGGCTGAACTACTATAAGGGAACTCGATATGGCAGCACCTGACAGTCGATGATCGACTCCGGGTCATGCTGACGTGGGGCCTCCGGCTGAACGCGGAGGCCCCACGTCTTTTTCGGCCGAGCCCGGCCCCGCCGGTCATGGTGAGCAATGCTCATCTCTGCCGTGGAAACAACGACGAGCCGCGCGGCCGGGAGCGGACAAAGAGAAGGAGGACAAAGTAAAGAGTGCTTTCGGCGTCAGGCTCGGCGGTGTAATGAGCGGGCGGCCGGGTGTTTCGGGCGGAGAAATGCGTTCGAGGCCGGAAAATAAATTCCGCGCGGACGCCTTGACGGTTGCCGGTAATGGCGGGTCACGATGGAGGGGCCAGAGGAAGATGTCCTGTGGGAGGAAACGTGTTCAAGGAAGCATGCGCTGTGAGCGCCCTTGTCGCTGCCGCCCTCGCCCCTTCGATGGCCTCGCAGGCGCTGGGGGAGAAAGTCCACGCCACCACCGCCACGCCCGCCACGTCGGCCGCGCTTGCCGACTGTGCCGCGGGCGGCGCCGCCGGGAACGCGCCCAAGTGCAAATACCTGGAGGAAGGCAACAAGCGGTGCTACTACTGCCGCGACAAGAAGGGCGGCGGGTACAAGAAGCAGTACTGCGAGCAGAAGACCAAGCAGCCGGAGCAGTCGACCGAGCGCGAGTGCAAGACCACCAAGGAGCCGATCACGGGGAGCCCGGACCGTACGTGCAAGACCTGCACGGACGCCAAGACCGGCAAGGTCCTGTCCCGGGAGTGCAACAGCTAGCCGACGCGGGGCCCGCGCTTCCGACGACGGTCCGGCCGGCCCGGTAGCGGGGGCCGGTGACCGGGAAGCGGGGGAGGCGGTGCGGTGCGAGGTCGGTACGACCCGCCGCGCCGCCCCCCAAGGCCGCGCCGGTCACTTCTTGAAGGCGTCCTTGACCTTCTTGCCGGCGTCCTTGACCTTCTCGCCCGCCTGCTTCAGGCCGCCTTCGGTCTGGTCGGCGCGGCCTTCGGCCTGGAGGCTCTCGTTGTCGGTGGCGTCGCCGATGTTCTCCTTGGCGCGTCCCTTGAGCTCCTGGGCCTTGTTGCGGATCTTGTCGTCGGTGCTCATGTTCATGCCTTTCTGGTCGGGTCCTCGCGACTTCCTGTACTTACCGGCCAGGGCGGGCGGAAACATGGCCCGCGTCCGGCCGGGCGCGTGACGGCGCTGGTCAGCGCCCCTGCGTGAGGGCGGACGCGGCCGCCGGGCAGCCTGTGCGGGCTGGATGCGGTGGGGGTGACGGGGTGTGAATAGACTTGTCCAACGTGACTTCCAAGCCGCGCATCCCGAATGTCCTGGCCGCCCGCTACGCCTCACCCGGGCTGGCCCGCCTGTGGTCTCCCGAGTACAAGATCATCGCTGAGCGGCGGTTGTGGCTGGCGGTGCTGCGGGCGCAGGCCGAGCTCGGGGTGGCGGTGCCCGAGGGCGCGGTCGCCGACTACGAGAAGGTGGTCGAGCAGGTCGACCTGGACTCGATCGCGGCGCGCGAGCGCGTCACCCGCCACGACGTCAAGGCGCGCATCGAGGAGTTCAACGCGCTGGCCGGGCACGAGCAGGTGCACAAGGGCATGACCTCGCGCGACCTGACCGAGAACGTCGAGCAGCTGCAGATCCGCGACAGCCTGCTGCTGGTCCGCGACCGTGTCGTGGCGCTGCTGGCCCGCCTGGCCTCCCTGGCCGAGGAGCACACCGCCACCGTCATGGCCGGGCGGTCGCACAACGTGGCGGCGCAGGCGACGACGCTGGGCAAGCGGTTCGCCTCGGCCGCCGACGAGCTGCTGGCCGGCTACCACCGGCTGGAGGAGCTGATCGGCCGCTACCCGCTGCGCGGCGTCAAGGGCCCGGTCGGCACCTCCCAGGACATGCTCGACCTGCTGGGCGGCCGGCAGGACAGGCTGGCCGAGCTGGAGGAGAAGGTCACCGCCCACCTGGGGTTCTCCCGGCGGCTGACCAGCGTCGGGCAGGTCTACCCGCGGTCCCTGGACTTCGAGGTGGTCTCGGCGCTGGTGCAGCTGGCGGCCGCGCCGTCCTCGCTGGCCAAGACGATCCGGCTGATGGCCGGGCACGAGCTGGTCACCGAGGGGTTCAAGGAGGGGCAGGTCGGCTCCTCGGCGATGCCCCACAAGATGAACACCCGCTCCTGCGAACGCGTCAACGGCCTGACCGTGGTGCTGCGCGGCTACGCCTCGATGGTGGGCGAGCTGGCCGGCGACCAGTGGAACGAGGGCGACGTGTCCTGCTCGGTGGTGCGCCGGGTCGCGCTGCCGGACGCGTTCTTCGCCTTCGACGGGCTGGTGGAGACGATGCTGACGGTGCTGGAGGAGTTCGGCGCGTTCCCGGCGGTGATCTCGGCAGAGCTGGGCCGCTACCTGCCGTTCCTGAGCACGACGAAGATGCTGATGGCCGCCGTGCGCGCCGGCGTGGGCCGCGAGCAGGCCCACGAGCTGATCAAGGAGCACGCGGTGGCGGCGGCGCTGGCGATGCGGTCGCGGGGCGCGTCCAACGAGCTGCTTGACCTGCTGGGCGGCGACGAGCGTTTCCCGCTGGACCGCGCCGAGCTGGAGGCGCTGCTGGCCGACCGGGTCTCCTTCACCGGCGCGGCCGCCGCGCAGGTGGCCGAGGTGGTGCGGCAGGTGGGGCAGGCCGTGGCCGAGCACCCGCAGGCCGCCGCGTACCGGCCGGGCGAGATCTTGTGATCCACCGGCTCGGCGACCCGGGCGCGCTGCGCGCCGCGTGCGGCGACGACGACCTGGTCGTGTGGACGGCCCAGGACCTGCGCGGCCAGGCCCGCGCCTGGGCGTTACGGCAGGCGGTGGTGGCCGCCGCCCCGGGCATCGCCCGGCACGACCGGCTGGCGGTGTGGGGCGACCCGGACGACGCGGCCGAGCTGGTCCGGCACGCGCTGGCCGAGCTGGGGCCCACCTACCGGCCGCTGGGCGAGCGGGAGCTGATGCGGCGGGTGGCGGCGAGGCTGGAGGGCGTGCGGGAGAGCGGCGCGTTCTCCTGGATGAGCCTGCAGGGGCCGCCCCGCGCCCGCACCGGCCAGGCCGGCGCGCCGCCCCTGGACGCCGCACCCCTGGACGCCGGCCCGCCGCCGGTGGTCGGCTGGCTGGACGGCGACGCCGAGCAGGAGATCACGGCGCTGCTGGCCGGGGACGCCCCCTCGTCGTACGCGGTGCCGGGCGCGGCCGGGGTGCGGCGCTGGGCGGGTGTGCGGGTGGGGCGCGAGCTGGCGGCGGTGGCGGCCGACGCGTGGTCGGCGCCGTCGGTGGGGTTGCTGGCCGGGGTCGCCACGGCCGCCCGCTTCCGCGGGCGGGGGCTGGCCGAGCGGGTGTGCGGCTGGATGTCGTCCCAGCTCGTGGCCACGCACGGCCGCGCGGCGCTGATGGTGGACGACGTCAACGCCGCGGCGATCAAGGTGTACGAGCGGATCGGCTACCGCCGGCGCCTGGTGCTGGCCTGCCACGTCGCCGGCTGAACCCCCCGCTGGAAGGCGGCGGGTCAGGTGATGGCGCGGTAGGTCAGGTGGGTGGCCAGGGGGGAGAAGTGCGTCTCGACCGGCTCCCACTGGCGCGGGCGCACCTGGGCGAACAGGCGGGTGCCCGCGCCGAGCAGCAGCGGCACCAGGTGCAGGCGCAGCTCGTCGAGCAGCCCTTCGTCGGTGGCCTGGCCGATCAGGTCGGCGCCGCCCATGAAGACGATGTCGCCGTCCCCGGCCACGGTGCGGGCGTGCTCGACGGCCGCGGCCGGGCCGTCGGTGACGAAGGTGAACAGTTCGGGCCGGCGTACCGCTGAGGGCGGGACGTGGGTGACGACGAACACGGGCGTGGCCCGCGCCTGCTCGCGGGCCACGCCGTAACCGAGCGGGTCGCCCCACCCGTAGGGGCCGTCGACCACGTCGAAGGTGCGCCGTCCCATGATGACGGCGCCGGTGGCGCGGACCGCGCCGCCCAGGACGCGCGCGTCGACGTCGGTGGGCTGGCGGGTCCAGGCGTGCAGCAGTTCGCCGCCGGTGCCGAGGCCGTGTTCGAGGCCGGGGTCGGGGCCGGTGACGTAGCCGTCCAGCGATACCGAGATGTCGGCGACGACCTTGCTCAACGGGTCCCTCCCCCTGGCGTGTCCGGTCGGTCACCACGCTGTCATCGGCGCTGGGAAAACCGGGTGAGGTTCGGGCGGTGCTCGTGCAGAGTTGACGGCGTGATGTCCAACTTTGTGCCTGGTATTGAGCTTTCTCGTGCCTTCTACGGCGAAGTCGTCGCGCCGCTGCTTCCCGGGGTGCGGCACAGCGCCGCACTGATCGGCCCGGGCTCTGAGGTGCTCGCCTTCGACACGGCCCGCTCGGCCGACCACGACTGGGGGCCGCGGGTCCTGCTGTTCGTGCCCGCCGGTCAGGTGGAGCCGGTACGGGAGCGGGTGACGGCGGGGCTGCCCGACCGGTTCGGGGGTTTTGACACCGTGTTCGAGTACCACGGGGTGCGGCAGCCGGGGGTCGTGGTCGCCGAGCTGGGGGAGTGGCTGGTCGGGCGGCTCGGGTTCGATCCGCGTGCGGGCGTGTCGCTGCTGGACTGGTTGTCCGTGCCGTGGCAGACGCTGGCCGAGGTGACGGGCGGTGAGGTCTTCTGCGACGGGTTGCCGGGTGCGGGGCTGGAGGCGGCCCGGCAGGCGTTGCGCTGGTATCCGCAGGACGTGTGGCGGTACGTGCTGGCCTGCCAGTGGCAGCGCATCGGCCAGGAGGAGCCGTTCCCGGGGCGGTGCGCGGAGGTGGGGGACGAGCTGGGGTCGGCCGTGGTGGGGGCGCGGCTGGCGCGGGAGGTGATGCGGCTGGCGTTGCTGCTGCGGCGCCGCTACCCGCCGTACCCCAAATGGCTGGGCAGCGCGCTGACCCGGCTGCCGGGCTCGGCCGAGCTGGGCGAGGCGCTGGGGGCGGCGATGGCGGCGCGGTCGTGGCGCGAGCGGGAGGAGGGCCTGACGGCGGCGTACGGACGGCTGGCGGCTCTGCAGAACCGCATGGCGCTGACCGAGCGGCTGGAGGAGGGGGTGCGGGGGTTCCACGACCGGCCGTTCCGGGTGATCGGCGGGGAGCGGTTCGCGCGGTCGCTGATGGCGTCGGTGACGGATCCGGTGGTCAGGGGGCTGCCGGTGGCGGGGTGCGTGGACCAGTTGTCGGACACGGTGGAGCTGTTGACCTCGCCCCGCCGGGCGCGCGCACTGACGGCGGCCGCGCTGGACCTCCCGGCTTAGAAATCTACATTGTAAAGGTGCTGGGTCTGGACAAGATCCAGTTTTTCCGACCAGAAAAAACCCGCGGCCAGGTCAGGCGCGGCGGGCGTTGGCGTGGATGGCCTGGCGGTAGTACGCGGCCAGGCCGGGGGCGCGGTCGTCGTAGGTGGCGGTGAAGCGGGGGTCGGTGGCGTACAGGTCGCCGAGGCCGCGGTGGAGTTCGGGCGTGCAGTCGTAGAACCAGCGGGTGATGTGGGCGCGGTGGCGTTCTGCGATGTCCATGACGTCGGGGTGGTCGGGGGCGAGTCCGCCGGCGTGGGCGGCGCGCATGTCGTCGTCGATGGCGGTGGCTTCGGCGGTGAGCTGGAGCCAGTCGGTCTTGGTGTGGGCGGCGGCGCGGCGGTGGCTTTCTGTGTAGGCGTCGGTGTGGCCCCAGCGGCGTTGGACTTCGGCGTGGTGGTCTTCGGGGGTGAAGTGGCCGAAGACGTCGAAGCGTTCTTCGGGGGTGAGGGGGAGGTGGTGGGTGTGGGCTTGGATGGCGCGTTCGACGTTGGTGATGACCTGGTGGAGGCGTTGGGCTTTGCGGGTGAGGAGTTGGTGTTGGCGGTGGAGGTGGGTGAGGTGGTCGGTGTGGGGGTGGTCGAGGATGTCGGTGATCTGTTCGAGGGGGAAGCCGAGTTCGCGGTAGAGGAGGATTTGCTGGAGGCGGAGGAGGTCGTCGTCGGTGTAGCGGCGGTAGCCGGCGGTGGTGCGTTGGCTGGGGGTGAGGAGGGCGATTTCGTCGTAGTGGTGGAGGGTTCGTACGGTGATGCCGGCCAGTTTGGCGACTTGGCCGATGGACAGGGTCATGGGTCTGACGTTACGTGAGGGTGGGTGTGGTGGTGGATGAGGATTTGCTGCCGATTGGGCAGTTTGCGCGGCTTGGTCGGTTGAGTGTGAAGCAGTTGCGGCATTACGACGAGTTGGGGTTGTTGCGTCCGGCGTATGTGGATGAGGTGACGGGTTACCACTCGACGTCCTGGACCCGCGGTTCTACGCCGCCCAGGACGTCGCCCTCGCCCTCGGCGCCCCCGC
>NZ_JBSFGJ010000143.1:0-20243 GCF_053596515.1 Nonomuraea sp. NPDC001684 | reverse complement strand
GCCGCGGCGACGGTCGAGCGGCTGGCCGGGATCGTGCCGTCGTTCGGCACCGTGCAGAACCCGCTCGACGTCACCGGCTACGTCCTCGTCGACCGCACCCTGCTCGGCCGCGCGCTGGAGACGGTGACCGCCGATCCCGGCATCGACCTGGTCATGCTGCTGTCCGAACCGCCCAGGATCGCCCCTGCGGACCCCGCGCCCGTCCTGGCCATGTACCAGGCCAGCGCGCGGCGCATCGCCGAGTCGCCGGTGCCGGTCGTGGTGGTGAGCAACGTGCTGACCGACGTCACGGAGTTCGGACGCCAGGTGCAGCGGGAGACCGGCTTCCCGTACGTCATGGGCGGGATCGAGCACGGCCTGACCGCGCTCGGCGCGGCGGTGCGCTGGTCGGAGGCCCACCGCAGGGCCCTGACCGGCGGCGGCCCGGCCGGGCGGGCGGCGGTCACCGGCACATCCGGGGGCGCATCGGGGGGCGCGCCCGAGGGGGCGCACGGCGTGTGGGCCGAGCACCGGGCAGCCGCCCTGCTCGCCGCCGCGGGGCTGCCTGTGGTGCCGTCCGAGACCGCGGCGGACGAGGCGGCGGCGGTGGCCGCGGCCGAGCGGTTCGGCTACCCGGTGGTGCTCAAGGCCGCCGCCGAAGGGCTCGGGCACAAGAGCGACATCGGCGGGGTGCGGCTCGGGTTGTCCGGCCCGCAGGAGGTGCGGCAGGCGTACCGGGAGGTGGTGGCCGCGGCGCGGGCGCACGCCCCCGACGCGGGCGTCCTGGTCCAGCCGCAGCGCGACGGCGGGATCGAGCTGCTGGCGGGCGTGGTGCGCGACCCGGCCTGGGGGCTCACCCTGGCGGTCGGGCTCGGCGGCGTCTGGGTGGAGGTGCTGCGGGACGCGGCCCTGCGCGTACTGCCGGTGGACGCCGGCGAGGTCCGCCGGGCCCTGTCCGAGCTGCGCGGCGCGGCCCTGCTGGACGGCGCCAGGGGCACCGAGCCCGCCGACCTGGACGCGGTGGCCGACGTGGTGGCCGGGATCGCCGCGTTCGCCGAGAGCCTGGGCGACGACCTGGAGTCCCTGGAGATCAACCCGCTCCTGGTCACCGGCTCCCGCGTCGAGGCCCTGGACGCGCTGATCACCTGGCGCCCGCCGCCCTCCTGACCTGTCGGCTCGGACGCCCTTGCTCAATGGTCAAGGCTCTTCAGCAGGATCATCACGGCTCCCAGGGCGCCCGAGCCGGCTCCGCAGAGCAGCCGGATCCAGAGCCGGTCGGTCTTGGGCGCCGCCGCGAAGAAGCCGAGCACGGTGAGCAGGACGACCGACACGCCGATCTCCAGGTACACCGACGCGTCCACGGACATCACGCCGGTCATCGCCACGCACAGGATCACCGTGAGCGGGACCAGCCCCCACAACATGCCCGTGGACCGCGTCACCGCGCCCCGCACCGCCTTGCGCACGTCCGGCGACCGGTCGCCGACGATCTCGGCGAACGCGTGCGCGATCCAGAACACGATGACCGTGCCGATCGCGGTGGCCAGCAGCTCGGCCGGGTCGGCGATCCAGTGCGAGAGCCCGGAGACGACGCCGGCCGTCAGGATGGTCCCGTAGACCGACTCGCCGTTGACGAACCGCCCCACCCCGCGCGCGGCTCCCGTGCTCACCCGACGAATCTAGTACGGCCCTCGCGCGCGGCCCGCCGCCCGACGCGCCCGCCCGGACGGTTTTTCCCGCCCTCGCGCGCCCGGACGGCTTTTCGCGACCTCGCCCGCCTGGGCGCTATTTCGCGGCCTTGCGCGTCCGGGGCCTCGTGGGTCGGGGCGTCTCGGTGGCGGCCGCCCGCGTCCGCAGCAGCGCGGGCGGCCGTCACCGGTCCGGTGGCCGGGTCGTGGCTACTCGACCTCGATGGGCAGCTCGTAGATCTCCGTCGTGGGATGGCCGGCCTTCTCGTGCACCCGCATCACCGCCTCCTTCGACGGCCCCGACGACAGGCAGAACACCTTGCCCGAGTCCGGATCGAGCCAGGCCCGCTCGAAGTGCACACCCTCGGCCCCCTCGACCGCCAGGTCCCGCTCGTGGGCCTCGCGCAACTGCTCCTCGGTGACGCCGACGAAACCACTGTGCACGTCCATGAACTTCGGCATCGCCGTCTCCTCTTCTCAGGATCTTCCGCTTCCGATGGAGAGGCGTTCCATTCCGTTCCATCCCGTTCCATCGGCCCGTCCGGGCTCGCCTGCCCGGAGGGCCGTGCGCGGAACCTAGGGCAACCGGGAAGCCAGGACGAGGGTGGCGGCGGAGGCGAACATGCCGCCGTTGCCCAGCACCACGCTCACCTCCACGTCCGGCACCTGGGCCGCGGCCTCGCCCCGGAGCTGCCGCACCGACTCCTGGATGGCGAACATGCCGTACATGCCGGTGTGCGTGTAGGACAGGCCGCCGCCGTTGGTGTTCATCGGCAGCCGGCCGCCGGGCGAGGTGTGCCCCTCGGCGATGAACGCCCCAGCCTCGCCCCGGCCGACGAAGCCCAGGTCCTCCAGGCCGTAGACGGGCACGTGGGCGAAGGCGTCGTACACCATCAGGTGGTCGACGTCGTCGTGGGAGATCCCGGCCTCGGCGAAGGCGGCCCGGCCGGACAGGCGGAAGCCCTTGGAGGTGGTGAAGTCCTCCATCTGCGAGACCATCGGCGCGTCCATGGCCTCGCCGGAGCCGAGCAGGTACACCGGCGGGCGGCGCGACAGCTCCTCGGAGGTGACGACCAGCGCGCCGCCGCCGTCCGTCACCAGGCAGCATTCCAGCAGGTGGAAGGGGTAGGCGACGAGCTTGGACGCGAGCACGTCCTCGACCGTGATCAGGTCGCGGTACATGGCCCGCGGGTTCCTGGAGGCCCAGCGGCGCTGCGCGACCGCCACCTCGGCCAGCTGCTCGTGGGTGAGGCCGGTCTCCTTCATGTGGCGCAGCGCCGTGACGGTGAACGACGTCGGCGGCCCGACCACCCCGTACGGCAGCTCGAACTGCCCGAGCAGCGAGTCCGCGCCCAGCCCCCACCGGCCGGCGCCGACGCGCGACCGTCCCGACTCGCCGTGCGTGATCAGCACGGTACGGCACAGCCCGGCCCGGATGGCGGCGGCCGCGTGCCGTACGTGGAACAGGAACGACGACCCGCCCACGCCCGTGCCGTCGAGCCAGGAGGGCGTGATGCCGAGGGCGTGGGCGACCTGGATCGGGCCGGGCGTGCCGACCGTGGCGATGCCGTCGATGTCGTGTTTCGTCATGCCCGCGTCGGCGAGGGCGTTGCGCGCGGCCTCCAGGTGGAGCTGGAAGGTGGAGCGGTCCGGCAGGCGGCCGATCTCGTCGGTCTCGGCCGCCCCGGCGATCACGATGTTCATCGGGCGCCCTCCGCTGGCTCGAAGAGCGGCACGTGCACGTCGCCACGCCGCTCGAACACCACCCGCAGCTCCATGTCCAGCGGCAGGTTCTCGGGGGTGTTGGGCACGCCGACGATGTTGGTCATCATCCGCACGCCCTCCTCCAGCTCCACGACGGCGATGGCGTAGGGCCCGCCGTCCTCGAAACCGGGCGCGGGACGATGGTTGATCACGTACGAGTACAGGGTCGCGCGGCCCGTCGCGCGCACCCACTCCACGTCTCCGCCACCGCAGTGGGGGCAGCTCGGCCGGGGGTAGAAGTAGTGCCGCGCGCACGTCTGGCAGCGCTGGATCCTGAGCTCCCCCGCGGCCGTGCCGTCCCAGAACGGCTGGGTCTCGGGCGTTGGCTTCGGTGCCGGTTTCATGGGCCTCCCCACTCTAGTTCTAGAATTGCACTCTAGAGCTGGGTTCGGTTCCGGGGAAGCCTCCGCGACTCAGGGGCTGGGGATGCCGTCGCCGTTGCGGCCGCGTCCCGCCAGCACCTCCTCCAGCGTCGGGCGGGCCTCGTCCGGGTCACGGAACCCCGGGCAGGCGAGCTGGATGAGCACGCCGTGCGCCTCCTTGGGGTGCAGGAACACCTCCTGCCAGCGCACGTCGGCCCGGTTGAGCCCGTGCAGCCGGTAGCCGCGCCCGGTGAGCCGGGCGACCGCCGCGTCCATGTCCCCGACGTGGAAGT
Organism: Nonomuraea sp. NPDC001684; assembly: GCF_053596515.1. Classification (NCBI taxonomy): domain Bacteria; kingdom Bacillati; phylum Actinomycetota; class Actinomycetes; order Streptosporangiales; family Streptosporangiaceae; genus Nonomuraea; species Nonomuraea sp. NPDC001684. Next base: position 16,157 of record NZ_JBSFGJ010000143.1, on the reverse strand, counting down.
TCAGATGATGGACGCCGCCCCGCCCCCGCGTCAGCTCGAAGAAGCTGTCGAAGAACGTGGACCCGGTCAGCGGCTCCATGAGCTCGACCTTGCTCCCGTTGGAGTAGGTGAGCTGCAGCGTGCGGTACCCGCTGATCCGGTTGTCCCCGCCGCCGCCCAGATGGCGACCGCCGAGCAGGTCGCGATAGATCGGCAGCAGGTCCCTGATCCGGGGAGCGGCCACGGCCGTGTGGTCGAAGGTCACGTCGAGGCCGTCAAGTTCCAGGTCCACGCCCGGCTCCTCACTACGAACGAATCCTAGAATTTGATTCTAATCATCTGATACCGGGTACGCACTCTTGACGCCGGCCGATGCGAGGAGCAGCATCTCAGAAATGGATTCTAGAGCTAGCTTCTATAACTCATGACGGGGGGCCTAGGCTCGACAGAAAGGCTTGTCATGAGGCTGTCCTACGTCCGCGAGCTCGACGAGTACCCGACCGGCGCCCGCCGGATGAAGATCCTCACCATGGCCGTCCTGGCCATCCTCATCGGCTCCTACGAAGGGCAGATCGCGCCCGTCGTACCCCTGCTGCTCAAAGACCTGAACATGTCCCTGGCCACGTACGGCGCGGTGTCGGGGGCGGCCGCGGTGGCCGGCGCCGTGGCCTCCATCCTGGGCGGGCGGCTCACCGACCGGGTCGGCCGGGTCCGCCTGCTCATCCCGCTCATGGCCCTCACCGCCGTGTGCTGCTTCGCCATGACGCTCGTGCACAGCCCGCGCGACCTGCTGATCGCCCGCATCCTGCTGGCCTTCGTGGACGGCGTCGCCATGGCCTCCACCGCGCCGCTGATCCGCGACTTCTCGCCACGGCTCGGACGGGCGCAGGCGTTCGGGTTCTGGACGTGGGGCCCGGTGGGCGCGAACTTCCTGGCCGCCGCCGTCGCCGGCTGGACGCTGCCGATCTTCGACGAGTCGTGGCGGTCGCAGTTCGTCATCATGGGCTGCTTCTCGCTGGTGATCTCCGTGGTCATCGCGTTCAACATCGCCGACCTGTCCCCCGAGCTGCGGGCCAGGATCCAGCACACCGAACGGGCCGCCGAGGAGGTCGTCGACCTGCGGCGTCCGCCCACCGTCCGGTCGTTGTTCGCCCGGCGCAACATCTGGGCCCACGTCGTCGGCATCTCGCTCTGGCTGGTCCTCTACATCACGCTGTCGCTGTTCGGCCAGACGATGCTGGTGGGCGCGCTCGGCATCAGCAGCGCGCAGGCGTCCACGATCATGGCCGCGTTCTGGAGCCTGAACCTGGTCACGCTGATCGTCACCGGCCGCCTGTCGGACCGCCTGCAACTGCGCAAGCCGTTCTCGCTCGCCGGGACGATCGCCGCGGTGCTGGTCACCGCCTACCTCGCCGTCGCGCTCGGCCAGGAAGGCGTCTCCACCGGCACGCTCATGGTGGTCGGCGCCCTGCTCGGCGGCTCACTCGGCGTCGCCTACGCCCCCTGGATGGCCAACTACTCCGAGGACGCCGAGGACGCCGACCCGCGCCTGCAGGGCACGGCCTGGGGGCTGTTCGGCTTCCTGAGCAAGGCGATCGCGGTGGTCGGGCTGCTGGTCATCCCGCACGTCGTGGCGGCTACGAGCTGGCAGACGTGGCTGTTCGTGGCCCTGGGCTGCCTCGTGCTGTTCGTCCCCGCGATCCTGCTGTTCAACGGTCCATGGCGACGCCCCGCCCCCACCCCCGTCCAGGTCGCCCTCACCGAGGCCGAAAGCTGACCCATCCCACCCGAGCCCACACACTGAACCGTCCCGACCGAGCCCGAACACTGATCGGCCCTGCCGGAACACGCGAAAGCGGCGCGCCCCCGCAGGGGCCCGCCGCTCGTCGCAGGAGTGAGACGCTCGTCCCGATGCCGGGACGAGACGTGTCCGTCCGTCCCAGTGCCAAGACAAGACGTGTTCGTCAGTCCCGGTGCCGGGATGAGATGTCAGTCCCGGTGCAGCTTCCGGTACGTCACCCGGTGGGGACGGGCCGCGTCGGCGCCGAGACGCTCGATCTTGTTCTTCTCGTAGTCGGCGAAGTTGCCCTCGAACCAGAACCAGTTCGAGCCTTCCTCCCACGCGAGGATGTGGGTGGCGATGCGGTCGAGGAACCACCGGTCGTGCGAGGTGATCACGGCGCAGCCCGGGAAGTCGAGCAGCGCGTTCTCCAGCGACGACAGCGTCTCGGTGTCGAGGTCGTTGGTCGGCTCGTCGAGCAGCAGCACGTTGCCGCCCTGCTTGAGGGTGAGCGCCAGGTTGAGCCGGTTACGCTCGCCGCCCGACAGCACCCCCGCCTTCTTCTGCTGGTCGGGCCCCTTGAACCCGAACGCCGCGATGTAGGCCCGCGACGGCATCTCGACGTTGCCGACCTTGATGTGGTCGAGCCCGTCGGAGACGACCTCCCAGACGTTCTTGTTCGGGTCGATGCCGCCCCGGCTCTGGTCGGCGTAGGAGATCTTCACGGTGTCGCCGACCGTGATCGACCCCGCGTCCGGCGTCTCCCCACCCGTGATCATGCGGAACAGCGTGGTCTTGCCGACGCCGTTGGGGCCGATGACGCCGACGATGCCGTTACGCGGCAGGTCGAACGTCAGGCTCTCCATCAGCAGGCGGTCGCCGAAGCCCTTGGTGAGCTGGTCGGACTTGATCACCGTGGTGCCCAGACGCGGGCCCGGCGGGATCTGGATCTCCTCGAAGTCCAGCTTGCGGAACTTGTCGGCCTCGGCGGCCATCTCCTCGTACCGCTGGAGACGGGCCTTGCTCTTGGTCTGGCGGGCCTTGGGGTTGGAGCGCACCCACTCCAGCTCGTCCTCCAGGCGCTTCTTGCGCTTGGCGTCCTTCTGGCCCTCGACCTTGAGGCGCTGGGCCTTCATGTCGAGGTAGGTGGAGTAGTTGCCCTCGTAGGGGTAGCAGCGACCGCGGTCGAGCTCCAGGATCCAGTTGGCCACGTTGTCCAGGAAGTACCGGTCGTGGGTGACGGCCAGCACCGTGCCGGCGTACTTCTCCAGGTGCGACTCCAGCCACTGCACGCTCTCGGCGTCGAGGTGGTTGGTGGGCTCGTCGAGCAGCAGCAGGTCGGGGGCCTCAAGCAGCAGCTTGCACAGCGCCACGCGGCGGCGCTCACCACCGGACAGCTTGCTCACCTCGGCGTCGGGCGGCGGGCAGCGCAGGGCGTCCATCGCCTGCTCCAGCTGGCTGTCGAGGTCCCACGCGTTGCGGTGCTCCAGCTGGTCCTGGAGCTTGCCCATCTCCTCCAGCAGCTCGTCGCTGTAGTCGGTGGCCATCTGCTCGGCGATCTGGTTGTAGCGCTCGAGCATCGCCATCGTCTCGGCGACACCCTCCTGCACGTTGCCCAGAACGGTCTTTTCCTCGTTGAGCGGCGGCTCCTGCTGGAGCATGCCGACCGTGAAGCCCGGCATCAGCTTGGCGTCGCCATTGGACGGCTGCTCCAGGCCGGCCATCATCCGGAGCAGCGTCGACTTCCCGGTGCCGTTCGGCCCCAGGACACCGATCTTGGCTCCGGGCAGGAACGACAGCGTGACGTCGTCAAGGACAACCTTGTCGCCGTGCGCCTTGCGCACGCGCTGCAGCGTGTAGATGTACTCCGGCATGCTCCCTAGCTTAGAGGCTGCACACGCAGGCTTCCGCCGCCCAGCCCCTTTCACCTCCGCCCGTCCCCGCTCGCCCCTGCACCCCCACCCCTCCAACCCCACCTCCCCCGAACGCCGTGACGTCCCGGGGCCGCCCCCCCTTACCGCCCTCGCACGCTGAATCACCCATGACACCCCAGGCCCCGAGCCCACCTCGGGCAGGGACACCGTTCACCGCCCGACCTCAGCCACGGCCCCCCCTCACCATGGCCCCCTCCGCCACGGCCGCGTCCGCCACGGCTTCCTAGGTCGCGGCCCCTGAAGTCTCGGCCCCTGCGGTGGTCCCCGTGGTGGTCCGCGCTGGGGCGAGGAGGGCGGCGGCTGCGGCTCGTGCCCGTTGCGCCGGGCGGGTCGAGCGCTCACGTACCGCCGTGACGATGGCCCCGTCCACCAGCAGGACGAACAGGTGCGCCAGCTCGGCGGCATCGGCGCGACCGTCGCGCTCGATCAACCCCGAGACGTACGCCCGCACGCGCTCCTTGTGCTCGGCCGCCACCCGATGTGCCGCACTGTCCGGATCCGCCGTCTCGATCATGGTGTTGATGAAGGCGCACCCACGGAAATCCGCCCGCGCGAACCGTTCGGCCAGGGCGTCGAAGACGTCCAGCGGATGGCCGCCCAGAGCCTCAACGCGTTCGGCCAGCCAGGCCCGCCACCGCTCGTCTCGCCGCCGTAGTACGGCCACGACCAGGTCGTCCTTGCTCGGGAAATGCCGATAGAAGGAGGCGCGGCCCACCCCCGAGACACTCAGGATCCGCTCGACGCCCACCGCCCTGATCCCCTCCGCGTAGAAGAGATCCTCGGCGGCGTCGAGCAGTCGTTCGCGTGCACGTGTGGGCATAACCGCCAAGCTATCTCGAACTTCCCTAAAACGGAACCGTTCGGTATCGTCTTGCCCAGATGGAACCGATCAGTACCGTTTTGGAGACCTCATGCCCCGCCTTCCACAACTGACAGAAGACAATGACGGTCTGCTCGACCAGACCCGCCGCCAGCTCGGCAAGGTCCCCAACCTGTACGCCGCCCTCGCCAACGGCCCAGCCGCCCTGGCCGGCTACCTCGCGATGCGCGAACACCTCGGCTCGGGCGCCCTCACCCCGAGACTGCGGGAGCAGATCGCCCTGCTGGTCGCCCAGGAGAACCACTGCACGTACTGCGTGAGCGCCCACACCATGCGCGGACGCCGTATGGGCATGTCCGACGAGGAACTTCTCCAGACCCGGCAGGGCGCGGACGACGAGCCGCACGCGGCCGCCGTCCTGGCGATCACTCAGGCGATCATGCACACAGGCGGCGCGGTGAGCGACGCGGACCTGGACGCCGCACGGGCCGCCGGCGTCTCGGACGCGGAACTCGCCGAGATCGTGGGCCACATCGCCCTGAACACCTTGTCCAACTACTTCAACCACCTCGCCCAGCCCGAGCTGGACTTCCCGGAGGTGCAGGCATGAACCCCACCTGGAGAAACGGCACCGTCGAACTCCTCGACGGCTACACGCTGACGAACTCCGAGGGCCGCCGGGTGTCGGCCGTGGAAGGAGTGCGGTTCGCCATCGAGGGCGGGTATCTCAACGTCGAGGTCCCCGGCGTACCCCACATCCAGATCGTCTCGGCTCCCGCCGTCCGCCTCGTCACCTGCGACGGCGTCACCACGCCCTGACTGTCAGGCCACAACCCGAGGGCAGGCCCCTGACCCATCCGTCCCTCAGGCGCCTGCCCGCATTCGCCGCACATCCCACCGCGCACCACACGGCGTGCGCGAAGGCACGTCACACGGCTTGTTCCTCGGGCGACGGCGGTTGCGGCGGCTGGACGACGGGGATGCAGACGCGGTCCCGGCCCAGCTCCTTGGCCCGATAGAGAGCCAGGTCGGCGGCGGCCAGCAGGTCGATCAGATCGTCACCGTGCACGCACATCAACGCGACCCCGACCGAGATCGTGATCCGGATCAGAGCGTCGTCCACCGGGATGGCCATGTGCCCGATGTGCGTACGAAGTCGCTCGGCGACCTGCCGCGCCTCGTCGACGTCCGCCCCCGGCAGCAGGACGACGAACTCCTCGCCCCCGAACCGCCCCACCACGTCGGACTCCCGCAGTTCCCTGCGCAACATGGCCGCCACCCCGGCCAGCACCTCGTCGCCGACCAGATGTCCGTGGGCGTCGTTCACCCGCTTGAAGTGGTCGATGTCGATGATCAGCAGCGCCAGCGTGTCACCGCTGCGACGCGCCCGCAGGATCTCGGTGTCGGCCTCCCGCTGCCAGGCGGCCGCGTTGAGCAGCCCGGTCTTCGAGTCGGTACGGGCGGCGGCCTGCAACTGCGCATGCAACAGACTGCGTTGCAGCAGGACGACCGGCGGCAACGCGAGCACCAGCAGAGCCAGGTTGAGCCCGCACCCGATCGAGACCGTGACCCCGAGACACAGCTCGACGACGTCCAGCAGGACGCTCTCCCGGTTCCACAACACCTCCTGCCACGACCCCTCAGGATCGGACGTGTGCGCCGCGACCGCGATGAGACCAATGTTGAGCAGGGAGAACAGCACAGCGGCCGCAACCGCGTAAGCGATCGGCGGCCCACTCCCCCGCGTCAGCACCCAGGGGTCGGGGACGACCCAGTGGAAGGCGACCGATGCCGTGCAGCCGGCCAGACCGATGGCCGCCGAGCTGAACACCCGACGGTAGAGAACTGTGGCGCGCACGCGCACCTGGAGAAGGATCTGCAGCACGATCGGCGCAAAGAGGGCGTAGACCGGCGGCAGGAGCAGGGCGACCGGCAGCCACCAGGCCGACAACAGGTCACGCGAGACTCCGGCGGGCATGCCCAGACGCCTGCTGGCCTCGATGCAGACCGCGCCGCACGCCATGAGAGCGGCAAAGGTCAGCAAATCCGGCCAGTGGAACTCGGTAGATCTCGTGAACAAGGTGATCGCGACGGCATCTAGGGCGACAATGGCGCACAGATACGCCACAAGCGGGCGCCGTTGCCCGAGCAATGGCCAACGACCGGCCATTCTTGACACACCGTCGCGAGACTTGATCGTGGCGTGACTGGTCGCCGCCATCTCGTCTCCTCCCTGACTAACGATGTGTAACACAATAATTGCGGAGTGTGCGTTATGCGATGGGAACCGCTACGTTGAAACGACCACGCCCGCTCACTCCGCGAGCGGGCAGTGCCGGAAAGGAGCAACCATGGTGCGGGGCGTGACCTGGACATGACCCATGCTCTAGGTATCTGACACGGACAAACACCCCATCGGCCCCCCTTCGGGGTGACATCGGGGCCATCAGCCGATGCCCCTCCCCCTCCCCTTGGCCGTCCCCTGCGCGGGGCGCCGGCCCATCGGCTGCTGCCCTCCGCCCCGATCGCTTTCCCCCTGACCGATGGCCGGTGAACCATCGGTCGTACCACTCCTTCATCCGGTCCGTCGAGGAACTCGATGACCAGCGCGTCTGGGCCTACGCAATCAAGGAGTGCATCACACATACGACTCCGTCACGTCGCACTTGCCCGCCGTTGCCCGCACGCGCGTCGCGTCACCGCCTGAGGACGCTGAATGTCCTTCACGCGATGCCGTCCGCCTCGACGCCTGCGCGTCCCCGAACCCGAGCACCGCCAGGAGGCAAGCGGCACCAACCCTCACCTGGGCAGCGTGCCTCCGGGCGTAGTTACCCCTGTGGGGGATCACCGTGAGACGAACCGGGCCAGTGCGCCTCCGCATGCATGCGCCCCCTTGGGTGGATTGACAGTTGCGTGGGTGCCCCGGTCAGGCGGTTAAGGAGCCCATACAGACAACGGGCAACCCCGTCCAGACGGGTGGGTACGTTGCGCAGCGCGCGAGCGGTCCGGGCAGGTGGGTGCGCAGTCGGCGGGTTGGGCGCTGTGCCGGGGGCGCGCTTTTCGCTTGATCGGCCGCCCACTGCGTCCTCATTGTGGGCGCACCTGGCGGTGTGGTTGTGGGGGGCGAGGCGAGCGGGCTGGGCGGGTTTGGGCGGGTGTCTTCATGGCGGGTTGCGTAGGTCGGCATGAAGACACCCGCCCTCGTGGGCAGCGGCCACGTGTCCGTCGCGGCGGAAGCATCCACTGGTGCAGGTGCTCAGCCGTCAGGTGGCGATGGTGTCAGGCTGCGGCTTTCTCCGGTGTCTGTGTCTTCGTCCGGGGCTTGCTGGACGCGCCCAGGACGCGGACCGTGGCGGCCTTGGCTGACGAACCGCGGCCCGGCTGCTCTGGTGTGACCGTGCCAGGAGTGGTGTCGTCATCCACGGCGGTGTCAGGCCGGGGCTCGGGACGTGCGCTGGGTTGCGGGGTGGCGGCGTCGGGGTCGGTGGCGGCTATGGCCAGCGTCGTGAGGTCGGCGTCCGGCCCGGCGTCGTCGTCGTGAGGCTGCGCGGGTGCGCTTCGGAGGACGTCGGCGGTAGCGGGGACCGACGGGTCGGCGGTCGGGTGGAGGGAAGACGGACGGACGGGCTTGGTGCCCATCGCCCAGTCCTGGGTCTCCTCGTCGAGGCGTTCGCGCATCTCCTTGGTCATCGAGCCCAGGCCGCCCCCGCGCTCCGGCTTGGTGAAGACGCCGGTGCCCCAGCGCAGGTCGTGCCCGACCGCGCTGGCCTCGATCTCCGGCATGAACCGGCGGTCGCCTTCCGCGCCGAACTCGCGGATGCGGAGCTTGCCGGACACGACGACGGGCTGCCCCGCCCGTACGCAGTCGGCGACGTTGTCGCCCAGCGCACGCCAGCAGCGGACCGTGAAGCAGACGCGCTCACCGTCGGTCCATTGCCCGGTCTTCCTGTCGAAGTAGCGGTGCGAGGTGAACACCTTCAGCGACGTGACCCTGGTGCCGTCGTCGAAGCTGTACTGCCGTGGCTCTGCTGCGACGTTTCCGGTGAGCGTGATGTAGATGTCGTTCATCCGTGCCTCCCATGCGGCGGGCGGACTGCCCGCGACCTGGGAACACCGTGCCTGAAGCAGGCCGGGTGGGGCGGGGGCGAACGCCGTTCTGTGGATGAGGGGACGGCGACGGAGGAGGGCTGTGGATGAAGGCCGGTCGTGCAGGAAGCGTACGAGAAGAGGGGGATCAGCCCGAGAGGTCGCGCAGGGCCGTGTAGAAGGCGTGGTGGCGGCCGAGCTCGCGTTCGACCGGCTCCACCACCATCTTCGCCGACACCGTCGACACCCTGCGGCGCATCTCCCGCTCCAGACGTTCCCGCTCCCGCGAGGCCCCCAGCTCCACGAAGTTGCGCGAGGCGATGCCCGACAACGCGCCCAGCCCCAGGACGGAGGCCATCATGAGCGCCACCCACGGCAGCGCCGCGCCGTCGCCGACCAGTTGCAGGGTCGCGGGCAGTTGCGCGGGCACGGTCAGCCCGGCCACCAGCCACACCACCCCGGCCACGAACGCCACCACCAGCAGGTACTGCCAGACCTTGAGCAGCCGCCACCAGCCGGGCACCCGGTCGAGGCGCGGCGCCACCTCGGTGAGCTCCTCGGTCAGCGCCTTCGGCAGCCGGGACGCGTGCGAGCGCGCGGCCTGTTGCACCGCGGTCCGCCACACCGGGTCCATCCCGGCCGACAGCCCGTCGGTGAGCGCCTGCACGGCGTTGGCCACCTCGGCGGAATGCGCGCTCACCGAGCCGGTCGTGATACCCCGGATCTCGTCGCCGACGTCTTCGAGACGCAGGCTCTTCAACGGATCCGGACGGAACTTGGCGAACCACCGCGGATACGGCCAGCCGACCCACTGGCTGGAACGCTCGGCGTAGACGTTCTCCATGGCCTCGCCGACGGCGGGGACGCCGATCGCGTCGCAGAGCGCATCGGTGAGCCCCATCCTGCGCGCCTCGTCGACCGACGACGGCACGAGCAGCGCGTCGCCGAGCGGCATGGCCTCGGCGAGCCGCTGCTCCATCCGCTGGAGGTCGGCCTCCAGCTTCTGGACGGCGGCGCGGCGGCGGCCGACGGCGGTCGCGATCACGCTCTTGAGGCTCTCGACGCCGCGCCCGGTGACGGCCGAGGTCGGTACGACGCTGGGATGCTCGACGCCTTCCCGGCGCAGCAGGTCGTTGAGGTCGATGACCAGCTCGGCCAGCTCCGCCGCGGAGAGCCTGTCGGCCTGGTTGAGCGCGAACACGGTCACCGCGTCGTGCCCGGCCAACTCGGTCACGTAGCGCCGGTGGGTGGAGGCGTCGGCGTACTTCTGCGGGTCGAGCACCCACACCACCAGGTCGGCCAGCCCGATGAGCCGGTCGGCCTCGTTGTCGCTGAGCGCCCGGATCGAGTCGTGGTCGGGCAGGTCGAGCAGGATCAGCCCGTGGAGCTGACTGTCGCCCTTGTCGAGCGCGCTGGTCCGGGAGAAGCGGTGGCGCGGCTGGATCTGCAGCCAGTCGAGCAGCGGCGCCGAGCCCTCCAGCCCCCACACGCAGGCGTGGGTACGGGCGGTCGTCGGACGGCGTACGCCGGTGGGCGACAGCTCAAGCCCTGAAATGGCGTTGAACAGGGACGACTTGCCGCTGCCGGTGCCGCCCGCGAGGGCGACCACGGTGTGCTCGGACGACAGCTTGAGCCGGTCGCCGGCCCGCGTCAGCAGCGCGCCGGCCTCGGTGAGCAGTTTCTGGTCGAGCCGCCCCGGACCGAGCTCCACCACCTTGTTGAGCGCGGACAACCTCGGCGCGAGGCCCGCCCTCGGGGGCGTGGTCGTCGTCATCGGGCGACCTCAAGGCTGTACGTCGCCTGGTAGAGGCGGGTTGCGACGGACTCGTCCGGGATGCCCGCCGAGTCGAGAGCGTGTACGTAACGCATGGATTCCTCGTCGAACAGCATGCCGATCCTGGCTCGCAGGTCACTGAGCGCCTTGGCGCCGATGCCGCGCAGCGACTCCGCGCCGAGCAGCGCGTTGACGAGCCGGTGCGGCACGCCCGACCCGTCGCCGCCGCTGAACATGGCGACCGTGAAGATCAGGGAGAGCGCGTCGGGATCGAACGAGACGAGCTTGGACACCGAGCGCTTGGTCACGCCCTCGGTGCGTACGAGCTCGTTCAGGTGGTCCTGCCAGGACGCGATGGCGCGCCCGGCGTGCCGCAGCAGGTTGTCCGACGGGCGGTCGAGCCCGTCGGCGAGCTTGGCGCCCAGCTCCGAACGGTGCCGCCAGCGCGCGACCACCTCCTCGGCGGCGCGGTTGGCCGCGGCGACGATCACCGACTCCAGCCCGGCCCGGATCGCCGCCTTGAACGCCGTCACCCGCTCGGGCGTCTGCCTGCCCGCCTTGCCGCTCTTGCCGAACTGCAACGAGCGCATCAGGTCGCCGGAGCCCGCGAAGTCCTGCCAGCGGGCCAGCACCTCGCCGTGCAGCAGCGAGCCGTTCTTGGACGCCTTGTCGATCTCGGCCAGCGCGCCCAGGTAGGCGGCCTCGACGTCGCTGCGCAGCTCGGCGCGGAACGCCGCCTGGCCCTCCAGATGCCTGGCCAGCGCGGGCACGCGGGTGCGGAAGCTGTTGAGCACCCCGTTCAGGGTCTCCTGCACGGCCTGCGCCCGGCGCGCCTCGTCGACCGAGAGCTCGGCCAGCCACATGCGCAGGTCGGTGACCTCGCTGTCGGGCAGCCTGCCGTCGGTCACCGTCGCCTCGTGGATCACGAACCGGTCGATGTCGCCCAGGCCGTATTCGGTCAGCATGCGGACGAAATGCTTGAGCACGACGTCGGCCGAGCGGGGCTGCACCCGCGACAACACGATGGCCAGGCGGGCGCCGCGCTCCTTGGCCAGGCGCAGGAGGCTCCAGGCGGGCGCGTCGGCGTAGCGGGCGGCGGTGGTCACGAAGATCCACAGGTCGGCGGCGTCGAGCATGCGGTGAGCGATCTCGTGGTGCTCCTCGACGACCGAGTCGATGTCGGGGGTGTCCAGCAGCGCGACGCCCTGCGGAAGCTTCTCGGTCGTCACGACGACCAGGCCGCTCGTCTCGCTGTCGGGCGAGGGCCGGTCCAGCCGTTCGAGGCCGCTGAGCAGCTCGCCCTCCGCGAACCACTTCCTGTCGTCGGGGTGGCAGGCCAGGATGGGCGTGCCGGTGGTCGGGCGGCGCACTCCGGTGCGGGAGACGTTCCGCTCGGCCAGGGAGTTGACCAGGGTGGACTTGCCCGCCCCGGTGGAGCCCGCGATCACGATCAGCGCGGGGGCCGTGTTGGTGCGCACCCTGGGCAGGACGTAGTTCTCCAGCTGGGCCAGCAGGTCGGCCCGCGCCTGCCTGGCCTCCTCGGCTCCCGGCAGGTCGAGGCTGAAGCGCAGGTCGGACACGCTTTCGCGCAACGCGCTCAGCGCCGACGTCATCGCCTCGACGACCTCGGCCGGCAACTCCTCGACCCGCGGCCCCTCCTCGGGCGCGCTTTCCGGCTCCGCTACGGCGTCGCCATCCGCGTCGGTCTCCGCGTCGGCGTCGCCGTCGGTGTCGGTGTCGGCGTTCGCGTCGGCGTCGGCGTTCGCGTCGGAGTGGTCGTCGGTTTCGACTTCGGTTTCGGCGTTCGCCTGGACGACGGCATCCGCGTCGGGGTGGGTGTCCGGGGCGGTGTCGGTGTCCGCTGCGGAGTGGTCGTCGGTGTCAGCATCGGCGTTGGCGTCGGTTTCGGCGTTCGCCCGGACGAGGGCATCCGCGTCGGTGTCCGGGCCAGCGTCGGTGTTCGGGTCGGCGTTGGGGACGGTCTCGCCGCTGTTGCCTACGGCGTCGGAGCGGTCGTCGGCGGCCGCTTCGGCGTCATCGGTCTCTACGGTGGACGCGACCTCCTCGGCGTCGGCCTCGGATCCGGGTTCCTCCTCCGCCGGGTCTCCCGGGTCGGTGGGGTAGTCAGCGCCGGCGGGGACGTCGGAGGCCGGGGAGAAGGCGTCGAAGCCGGTGGCGTCTTCTGTGGCCACGGAGGTGGCGGCGTCGCTGGGGTCGGCGACGGCGACGGCGTCGGCGCGGCTGTCGTCAGCGTCCATCGCCTCGCTGGGGTCGCCGTCGCCTTCGGCCGAGGGCGCCGCTTCGGCCTCAGAAGCGGGATCGTCATCGGGCCGGGGAACGCCGTCGCCCTCCGAGCCGCCATCGGCATGAGCAGAGTTCCCGGCGTCGGCGTCGGCGTCAGGGGCGGCGGCCGCCGGGGGCGGCGCCTGTTCGGCGTCGGAAGACGCCTCTTCGCTGTCGGTGGCGGTGGCGTTCGGGGTCGCGGGCGTCGGCTCGGTCTCCGGGGACGGGGCGGTGTCCGGTTCCTGGGGGCCTCGTTCCCAGAAGGCGGCGGGCCTCGGACGCGTCTCGTTCCCCTCACGCGGGTCGGCGGCACGGGCCGGGGTGAACAGGCTCGGACGGTCGGCCGGACGGGACGGCGTGAAGAGGCTGGGCCCCGTGGACGGGCCGGGCTCGTCCGTACCGGCGGAGGGCTCCTGCGAAGCGGCCGGGAGCCGCGGGGCGGTGGGCCGCCGAGGGAGGACGGGCTCGTCGGCGCGCGCCGACGGCTGGAAGAGCGACGGCCGGGCAGCGGAGGACGACGGCTCCCCCGAGGCCGACGGCCCCCCGGAAGCCGAAGGCGGCGAGCCCGCGGCAGCCGCAGACGACGGGCCCGCAGGAGAGGCGGACGGCGGGCCTGAGGGAGCGGCGGGTGGCGAAGGCGCGGGTGGCCGGGAATCGGGCAGGTCGTCGTCCGTCACCGGGCGGAAGCTCAACGTCTGCTCCCCCAGCGACTCGTGCCGCCCGTCATCCATGGCGGTGTTCACGGCAAGCGCTCCGCTCGAACCATCTCGACCTCCTGGCCGACCCGCACGACGTCGCCGACGATGACGATCGCCGGAGGCCGTATCCCAGCCGCGGACACGCGGTCGGCCACGGTGGAAAGCGGTGCGATTACCGCCCGCTGGGTCGGAAGGGTACCGTCCTGTACCACCATTACGGGAGTCTCCGGCGCACGTCCGTCTCGAAGCAGCGCCTCGGCCACCTTCGGCAGCCGTTCCACGGCCATCATGAGCACCAGCGTGCCCTGGGATCGGGCCAGGGCGGGCCAGTCGACCGTGGAGGCCGGATGGTCGGGCGCGACGTGCACGGAGACGACGTGGAACTCCTGGCTCACCCCGCGATGCGTCACCGGCACCCCGGCCGCGGCCGGGACCGCGACGGCGCTGGTGATGCCGGGGACGACGAGCACGGGGATGCCGGCCTGGGCGCAGGCGATCATCTCCTCGCCGCCGCGCCCGAACACGAACGGGTCGCCGCCCTTGAGCCGGACGACGAACTTGCCCTGCCTGGCCCGGTCGACCAGCAGCTCGTTGATCTTCTCCTGGGACAGCGACCTGCCGTAGGGCACCTTGGCGGCGTCGATCAGCTCGACGTCGGGGGCGAGCTCGTCGAGCAGCGCCCGGGGCGCGAGCCGGTCGGCCACCACGACGTCGGCCTGGGCGAGGAGCTGCCGCCCGCGCACGGTGATCAGGCCGGGGTCGCCGGGGCCGCCGCCGACCAGGGCCACGCCGACGGGCTTGGTGCGGTTGCGGCGGGCGTCGACCGTGCCGTCGCGCAGCGCGCCGACGACCGCGTCGCGGATGCCCGCGGCCCGGCGCGGGTCGCCGCCCGCGGTGACGGCCACGCTGATCTCGTCGACCCGGCCGGCGGCCGGGGTCCAGGCGGCGGAGGCGTCGCGGTCGTCGGCGCGCACGCACCACACCCGCTTGGCCTCGGCCTCGGCCGCGACCGCGGCGTTGACGGACCTGACGTCGGTGCACGCCTGCACGAGCCAGGCGCCGTCGCAGTCGCCCACCTCGTACGGCCGCGCGTGCCAGGTGACCCGGCCCGTCGCGATCAGGTCGTCGAGGGCCGGGGTGACGGCCGGGGACACCACGGTGACCTCCGCACCGGCCTCGAGCAGCGCGGGAACGCGCCGCTGCGCGACGCGGCCGCCGCCCACGACGAGCACCCGGCGGCCGGAAAGCCGCAGGCCGAGGAGGTAGGGACCCATGGGGGGATTCTCCCGTTCGCGAAGGTTGTGTTTGGAGGTAAACCTACCGGCTCACCGTGCGTCGTTCGCTGCGCATGGCTCAACGGCCGTCAAGAAGAGGCTGCGACGGGTCCCAGCGTGGCCCGCCCTGAGCGTCTTTGCGGCGTCTGGCCATGGCCGAGAGTGCCTCAAGAATAACGCGGTTCCCGAGGAACGCGGTGATGTCGGCGTGGTCGTACGGCGGCGAGACCTCGACCACCTCCATCCCGGCCACGGGCAGTTCGTAGCAGATCCGGCGCACGGCGTCGAGGAGCTGCCTGGCCGACAGGCCGCCGGGCTCGGGCGTGCCGGTGCCGGGGGCGTGCCCGGGGTCGCAGACGTCGATGTCCACCGACAGGAAGACCTGGTCGCACTCGTCGAGCGCGATCCCGAACGACTCCGTCAGGCACTCCTCCAGCCCGCGCGTCACGATCTCGGTCATCTCGTACGAGCGCATGCGCTGCGCCGCCATCCAGTCGAGCGTCTCGGGCTCGGGCCAGTAGCCGCGCAGCCCGATCTGCAGGAACCGGTCGCCCCGGATGGCGCCGGACTCGATGAGCCGCCGCATCGGCTGGCCGTGCCCGTGCAGGTGGCCGAACTCGATGTCGCCGGTGTCGGCGTGCGCGTCGAAGTGGATCATCGAGGTGCGGCCCGGCTCGTACGCCCTGGCGGTGCCCCGCGCGTCCGGCAGCGCGACGGTGTGGTCGCCGCCGAGCACCACCGGCACCGCCCCGGAGGAGGCGATCCGGTGCACCGCGTCCTCGATGGCGGCCAGCGAGCCCTCGACGTCGCCGGAGTAGCACTCGACGTCGCCCGCGTCGAGCACCCGCAGGTCGCGGAGGGCGTCGACGCGCAGGGCCAGGCTCGGACGGGACCCGTTGTGCGGCAGGTAGCAGGTCTGGCGCAGCGCCATCGGCCCGAACCTGGCGCCCGGCCGGTTGGAGGTGCCCCCGTCGAAGGGCGCACCGATGATCACCACGTCGGCTCCGGCGTAGCTGGCCGGGTCCGCGACGTCGCAGCGGTCCACGCCGAGGAACGTGATGTCAGGGCCGAACATGGGACCGTACCGGGACACTGCTCACCTCACGTGCTGTTTCGAGTGTCCCCCATCATCACACGGGCTTTTCCGTGACCCCCGCCGAGTCGAACGTCGCCACCTCGTGCATCACCCGTACGGCCGCGCACACCAGCGGGTGCGCGAGCAGGCCGCCGGTGCCCTCGCCGAGCCGCAGCTCCAGGTCCACCAGCGGGCGCAGCCCGAGATGGTCGAGCGCGGCGGCGTGGCCGGGCTCGGCCGAGCGGTGGCCGGCCACGCAGTGACCGCTGACGTGGGGGTCGAGGGCGGCGGCGACCAGGGCGGCCGAGCCGGCGATGACGCCGTCGAGGATCACCGGCACCCGGTTCGCCGCGCCGCACAGCACGAAGCCCGCGATGGCCGCGTGCTCGAAGCCGCCCACGGCGGCCAGCGCGCGCAGGGCGTCGCTCGGCCCGGTGCCGCCGGGCAGGCCGTT
>NZ_JBSFGJ010000142.1:0-20264 GCF_053596515.1 Nonomuraea sp. NPDC001684 | reverse complement strand
GCCGAAGTCGCCGCCGCCACCGAAGTCGCCGCCACCGAAGTCGCCGCCGCCGAGGTCGCCGCCGCCGCCGTCCTGGTAGCCCTCGGCGTAGCCGGCGCCGTAGCCGCCGCCGCCCCAGCCGCCGTGGAACATGCTGCCCATCATCGTGCCGATGAACATGCCGGTCATGATGTCGCCGAAGCCGCCGTAGTAGCCGTAGGCGTACGGCTGGTAGGCCGGGCCCGCGTCGTAGTAGGGGCGACGGTGACCGTCGACCATGACCTCGCGCATCTGCGGGTCGAAGCCGCGCTCGACGGCCTCGGCGTCCATCGCGCAGGCCGGCACGTCGCGCACCGCGCCGCCGGGCGGGGCCCAGCGCACGTCACGGGCCGACGGGCCGTGCTGCGGGTTGAAGAAGCAGGGGGCGCGCCGCTCGGGGATCGGCTGGTTGTTGACCTTGGCCTTCACCACGGCCAGCGCGTAACGGCCGTCCTCAAGGGTCTGGGTGACCTCGCGGACCTGGTCGGGCCGCTGGACCGCGTTGAGCTGGACCTTGGCCTTCTCGTAGGAGTCGAGCGCCTGCTGCCACTCGGTGATGTGCCCGCCGCCCTGGCCGGCGAGGGTGACGTCGGTGTCGAGCTCGGTGATCTCCTCACCCAGCTTGGTGACGTCCTCCTCCACGGTCTGCTTGACCGCGGCGAGGTCCTTGGCCTCCTGGATGGCGCGCTTCTTCTTCTTGTTCTTGGAGTAGAGGAAGTAGCCGCCACCGCCGACCACCAGCAGGCCGAGCAGGGCCACCAGCGCGAACTGGCCGCCGGCGCCGGGGTTGGCCTGGCTGCTGGGGCTGAGGGCGCCGCTGCGGTCGTTCTTGCCCGCCGCGTCGACCCGGTTCGCGAAGTCCTTCACGCCCGCGACGATGTCGCCCGAGTTGGCGTCCACCGAGAGCTTGACCAGCTGGCCGGCGAGGTTGTTCCGCAGGGCGTTGGACCCGGCGAACATCGTCTCGCCGTCGAACACCACCACCGTCACCCGGGGGCGACCGGCCTCGACCAGCGCCTTGCCCAGCGACGACAGGTACGGCCCGACGGTGGAGTTGTCAAAGGTGCCGTCGGGCAGCGCGACAGCGTAGATCTTGCTGTCGGCGTCCTTCAGCGCGTCGTTGATGTCACTCTGCTGGCTGGAGCTCAAGGGGGAGCCCGACACCACGTAGAGCGGGGCCTTCTTCCAGTTTTGCACCACAGTCTGTGCGTCAGGTGGCGCCGCCGCCGCGTTGGCGGCAGGGGACAGCGTGAGAACGACGAACAGCCCGGCGATCAGAGCCGCGATCGCGGCCCCTGCTCGGCGCAGCGAATGGGTCATTGGCAGCAAGCCTCCTTCGCCCATGAGGACGAACGGGCGGTCGGCAAAGTTCCTCACTGGGCACGTTACCTGCCTGCGACGGCGCGCAGGCACAGGGGAGCGGGCTCAGGCGTCCTTGATCTCGCAGATCGTGGCGCCCGACGTGACGGTCTGGCCGACGGCGGCCGACAGGCCCGTGACGGTGCCCGACTTGTGGGCCGTCAGCGGCTGCTCCATCTTCATGGCCTCCAGCACCACGACCGTGTCGCCCTCGCTCACCACGTCGCCGTCGTTCGCGACGACCTTGACGATCGTGCCCTGCATCGGGCTGACCAGCGCGTCGCCGCCGGCCGTCGCGTGCTTTCGCGCGCCGCCGGCGCGGCGCGGCGCCTTGGCCGCGGCGGGCGCGGGCCCGGCCATGCCGAGCCCGGCCGGGAGCACCACCTCAAGGCGCTTGCCGCCGACCTCGACCGTCACCGTCTCGCGCACCGCCGGGGCGGCCGGAGCCGCGGCCACTTCGCCCGCATACGGTTCGACCGGGTTGTCCCACTCGGTCTCGATCCACCGCGTGTGCACGGCGAACGGCTCCGACGTGAACGCCGGGTCCGTCACGACCGCCCGGTGGAAGGGCAGCACGGTCGGCATGCCGTCGATCTCGAACTCGGCCAGCGCCCGCCGGGCCCGGTCGAGGGCCTCGTGACGGGTGCGCCCGGTCACGATCAGCTTGGCCACCAGCGAGTCGAACGTCTGCGGCACCGTCATCCCGGCCTCGTAGCCCGAGTCGAGGCGGACGCCGGGCCCGGCCGGGACGCGCATGGCGGTCAGCGTGCCGGGGGCGGGCAGGAAGTTGCGGCCGGCGTCCTCGGCGTTGATCCGGAACTCGATCGAGTGGCCGCGCAGGGCCGGGTCGTCGTAGCCCAGGAGCTCGCCGTCGGCGATCCGGAACATCTCGCGCACCAGGTCGACGCCCGCGACCTCCTCGCTCACCGGGTGCTCGACCTGCAGGCGGGTGTTGACCTCCAGGAAGGAGATCGTGCCGTCCTGGCCGACGAGGAACTCGCAGGTGCCGGCGCCGACGTAGCCGGCCTCCTTCAGGATGGCCTTGGAGCTGGTGTAGAGGATGTCGATCTGCTCCGGCGACAGGAACGGCGCGGGCGCCTCCTCCACCAGCTTCTGGTGGCGGCGCTGGAGCGAGCAGTCGCGGGTGCTGACCACGACCACGTTGCCCGCGTGGTCGGCCAGGCACTGGGTCTCGACGTGCCGGGGACGGTCGAGGTAACGCTCGACGAAGCACTCGCCCCTGCCGAAGGCGGCCACGGCCTCGCGCACGGCGGACTCGTACAGCTCGGCGACCTCCTCCAGCCTGCGCGCGACCTTGATGCCGCGGCCGCCGCCGCCGTACGCGGCCTTGATCGCGATCGGCAGCCCGTGCTTCTCGGCGAAGGCCACGACCTCCTCGGCGCCGGAGACCGGGTCCTTGGTGCCGGCCACCAGCGGCGCGCCGACCTTCTGCGCGATGTGCCTGGCCTGCACCTTGTCGCCCAGCGCGGCGATGGCGGCCGGGGGCGGCCCGATCCAGGTGAGGCCGGCCTCGATGACGGCCTCGGCGAACGAGGCGTTCTCGGCCAGGAAGCCGTAGCCGGGATGGACGGCGTCGGCGCCGGAGCGCGCGGCGACGTCGAGCAGCTTGGCGATGTCGAGGTAGGTCTCGGCGGGGGACTGCCCGCCCAGCGCGTACGCCTCGTCGGCCACCCTGACGTGCAGGGCGTCGATGTCTTGGTCGGCGTAGACGGCCACGCTGCCGATCCCCGCGTCCGTGCACGCGCGGGCCACCCGTACGGCGATCTCGCCGCGATTGGCGATCAGAACCTTCCGCACCGACCTTCGTCCCTTCCTCGTGGTCCTCGTGAGTGCTCAGCGGCCGAGGTACGCGCCGCCGTTCAGATGCAGCACCTGCCCCGTCATGTGCCCGGCTCCCGCGGATGCCAGGAAGAGAACGGTATCGGCCACGTCGGAGGGGGTGCCAGGGCGGCCGTTACGCGTGTTCCGCACGCGGGCCGTGATGCCCTCCTCGGTGAGCCTGCCGCGGAAGAACTCGGTCTCCATCACCAGGCCGGGAGCCACGACGTTGGCGGTGATGCCCCGGGGGCCCAGCTCGGCGGCCAGGTCGGCGGTCCAGGACTCGACGGCGGCCTTGGCGGCGCCGTACGAGCCGGACCCGGTGCCGCGCGCGGCGATCGAGCCGATGGAGACGATCCGGCCGCCCTCGCCCATGCGCGGCGCGAGCGCGGTCGTGACCAGCACGGCGGACAGCAGGTTGGCGTTGAGGTTGGCCTGCCACGCCTCGGCGACGTCCGCCAGGTCGCCGGACTGCTCGCGTTCCAGGTTCGTGTTGCCCCCGGCGTTGTTGACCAGGACGTCCACGTGGGCGGGCAGGCTGTCGAGTGCGCCCTGGACGGCGGCCGGGCTCGCGGCGTCGAACGGCACGTACGCCGCCCCCAGTCGCGCGGCGGCCTCCTTCAGCACGTGCTCGCGCCGGCCGGTGATCGTGACGCGGTCGCCGAGGGCGGCGAACGCCTCGGCGATCGCGTAACCGATGCCGGTGCCGCCACCCGTCACCACGACCTCGCGCATGAGTGGATCACTCCTTTAGATCCGAATAATCCTCTGGACGACCATAGCCGCTCGGCATAACGGGGGCGACGGGCGGTGGCCCGCTTTATGGTGAGGGCGCTTTCATCAGTTCCAGGAGGTATGCATGAGCCCGAATATGCTCGGCGGCGACCCCACAGAGATGCAGCAGATGGCCAGCCAGTTCAGCCAGCAGTCCGAGGGGGTTCGCACCATCATGGCCGCCCTGGACCGCGAGGCGGCCAAGGTCGGCACTGCGTGGACAGGTACGGGAGCCCAGCGTTTCAGTCAGGCCTGGCAGAACTACCGCACGGCCTTCCAGCGCATGACCGAGGAGTTGCAGGAGGCTTCCCGGGTCATCGGCACGTACCAGCGGAACATCGAGTCCGCCACGCAGTGAGCACGGACAGGGGCCCTGGTCCGCCGCCGGGGCTTCTTCCGTCGTGAGGGGAGCTTTCCTCCCGGATCGGGCAGGCTACGCTCTTTCTCCATGATTGGTCGCGCCTTGGCGGCGAGCGTGCTCGCCCTGCAGTTCGCGGCGGCGCCGGCGCAGGCCGCGCCCGTGCGGTGCACGCCCAAGAAGGCCACCATGGCGATCGCCGAGACCTGGGCGCAGCGGCGGGTCAACGCGGAGAAGGTGTGGCCGCTGACCACGGGCCGGGGCGTCACGGTCGCCGTCATCGACAGCGGCGTGGACGAGACCCACCCCCAGATCCGGCTGGGCGGCAAGGCCGACCTCACCAACACCGGCTTTCGCGACTGCGTCGGCCACGGCACGGCGGTCGCCGGGCTCATCGCCGGCCAGCCGCGCAAGGACATCCCCTTCCACGGCGTCGCCCCCGGCGTGAGCCTGCTGTCGATCAAGTACGTCACCGGCGACAGGGGCGACGTGGGCCTGCTGGCCAAGGCCATCAAGACGGCCGTGGACGAGCACGCCGACGTGATCAACGTCTCCGTCGAGGCCTCCAACACCCCCGACCTGAAGGCGGCCGTCGACTACGCGCTGGAGCGGGACGTGGTGATCGTCGCCGCCGCCGGCAACCTGTCCAACGACGACGGCACCTCGACCCCTTCCTACCCCGCCGCGTACGACGGGGTGCTGTCGGTGGGCTCGGCGACCCCGGACGGCGGGCGCTCGACGTTCTCCAACCCCAACGCGGTCGCCGTGCTCGGCCCGGGAGAAGGCGTCAGCTCGACCTGGCCGCTCAAGGGGTACCAGTCCGCCCTGAAGGGCACCAGTTACGCCGCCCCGTACGTGACGGGCGTGGTCGCGCTCGTCCGCGCGCGGCATCCCGGGCTGACGCAGCTCCAGGTGCGCAGGCGCATCACGCTGACCGCCGACGGCGCGTCCGGGACGGGCACCGGCGCCGGGATGGTGAACCCGCTGCTCGCGGTGACCGCGGTGCTGCCGTCGGAGCAGGTGGCCGTGGCGCCGCCGGTGCCGCCGCCGCTGCCCGCGACCGTCGTGCGCAAGGCCGTGCCGCCGGACCAGCGGTCGATGGAGGTCGCGACGGTGGTCGCGGCGGGCGGGTTCTCGCTGGTCGGGGTGGCCTTGGCGGCCTGGGTGTTCGTGCCCATGGGACGCAGACGGCGCTGGCGGCCCGGCTCGCCGCCGGATATCGGGAGAATTGACGGTTAACTGTAAGAGTGGCCGCCCGAAACTGCTGATGCTTATGGGGCTTATTTGGTTAAATGTCTCTGATCATGACGGACTCCTGAAAGGACGGTCATGGTGGAGAAGGACTCCCCCCAGGCAGCAGTACCGGAGCGGATCGGCGATCACGAGATCGTGAGCCTGTTGGGACAGGGCCCGCGTGGCGCCGTTCATCTGGGCAAGGAGTCCGAGGACGCCGATCCGGTCGCCATCAAGACGCTGACCGTGGACCCCGCGGCCGACCCGGACTTCGTGACCCGGCTCAAGGACGTCAGCCGGGTGTCCAGCTCGTATGTGGCCCGCACGCTCGACGCCGGCGTCCAGGACGGCCTGCTCTACGTCGTACGTGAGCACGTCGAGGGACGTTCGCTGGCCGAGACCGTCGCCGCCGACGGCCCGCTGACCGGCGACGCGCTCGAACGCGTGGCGGTCGGCATGCTCACCGCGCTGACCGCGGTGCACCTGGCCGGATTCGCGCACCGAGGGCTCACCCCCGACAACGTGATCCTCACCGGCGAGGGGCTGCGCGTCACCGACATCGAGATCGGCGACCCGGCCGGCGAGGTCGGCTACCGCGCCCCCGAGCAGCTCAACGGCCTGCAGTACGGGCCCTACGCCGACGTCTTCGCCTGGGCGGCGACCGTGGTGTTCGCCGCCACCGGCTCCGCGCCGTTCGGCCAGGACGCGCACGCCGTGCTCACGGACGAGCCCAAGGTGGACGGGCTGCCCGATCCGCTGCGCCAGACGGTCCTCGCGGCGCTGTCCAAGGACGTGTCCGGGCGGCCCACGACGTACACGGCGCTGCTGCGCCTGCTGGGGGACGACAAGGCCCCCATGCCGGCGGCGCCGATCGAGGGCGTGCCGGTGCAGATGCCGCCGTCGCCGATGGCGCCGTCCGACCCGGCGGAGCTCGTCACCCTGATCGACGGCCAGCCCCCCGTGCCGGGCCAGCCTCCGGTCCCGGGCCAGCCCCCGGTGCTGCCCCTCGCCATCGAGGGCGCCCCGATCCCGAACGGCCCGATGCAGCCGGGCCCGATGGCGAACGGCCCGATCCCGAACGGCCCGATGCTGAACGGCCCGGTCCCGAACGGCCCGATCCCCAACGGCCCGATGGCGCACGACCCGATGCAGCCCGGCCCGTTCGTGCCCGGTGTGCCGCCGCAGGGCCCGATGGGGCATGAGCCCATGCAGCCCGGCCCCATCCAGCCAGGCCCGATGCAGCCCGGTCCGATGCAGCACCTTCCCGTGAACGACGAGCCGGTGCAGGGCGTCCCGGTGCAGTACCCGCCGGTGCCCGTGCAGGCCGCCTGGGGGCCGCCGTCCGGACCGCAGAACCCGCCCGTGGAGCCGGCGCAGCCCGCGATGGCCGGTGCGGGCAGCACCGGACCGGCGCGCAAGCCGTTCCCCATCGGCCTGGTCGCCGGTGTGGTCGCGGTCATGCTGCTGTCGGCGATCGGCCTGTGGGGCGCGAGCCGCTACTCCTCCAGTGTCACCTTCGAGCCCGCCGCCGCGGCGGGCTCGGCGTCGCCCAGCTCGGGCGCGGCGGCGGCGGCCCAGAAGGCGGTCACCACCGTGCCCACGCAGCCCCAGCCCGAGGTCACCGCCCCCTGGGCGACCACGCCGTCCCCCGACGACGACGGCGTGGGCCCGCTGGTGCTGCCGGACGACGACACCTCCGCCGACACCCCGCAGGTGCCGGTGCTGACCACGGTGCCGACGCCGACGGCGACCCAGCAGCTGACGGTCCCGACGATCCAGCCGACCGTGCCGGAGCGGAAGACCACCAAGGAGCCGGAGCCGACAACCACGGTCACCAGGACGGTCACGCCGACCCCCTCCGCGACGCAGACGCAGCAGCCGACCGAGACACCCACCCAGAAGCCGACCGGGAAGCCCACGGAGAAGCCGACCGAGGAGCCGACGCAGAAGCCGACGGAGAAGCCCACGGAGAAGCCGACCGGGGAGCCGACGCAGAAGCCCACGGAGAAGCCGACCGAGAAGCCGACCGAGAAGCCCATCCAGGCTGCGCCGACCCAGACGCCCACGAAGGCGCCGGAGCCCAACCCCCAGAGGCCCACCCAGGCGCCGGAGCCTGCCAAGACCACCGCACCGCCGGCGACCAGGCCGACGCCGAACCCCTACACGCCGACGCAGGTGTGCGGATCCGGCTTCGTGGTCCAGCGGTCGACCCCGTTCGCCGGCGGCACGACGTACCAGCTCTACAGCAGCAGCACGGGTCAGAACTGCGTGGTCACCCTCAAGTCCGGCCCCGACGTCGGCAAGGCGTCCCCGGTCAGCGCGACCTTGGAGGTGCAGGGCGGCCCGAGCAGCACCGACAGCGGCAACTACGAGTACTACGCCGGCCCGGTCAAGCTCCCCGCCAAGGGCAAGTGCGTGCGTTACGCGGGCAGCGCGGGCTCCGGCAACACCAGTGCGGACTGGGGGAACTGCGGCTAGGCCCGACACGGAGCCGAGGTCGGAAGGATCTCCCACGCCATGCCCGGTGGGCCATCGGGCATGGCGTGACCTGCCGGACGCCTCATGGATCCGAGGCCGCCGGCGGCCGGGAGATCCCGAACTTCGTACAGGCGCCAGGTCTCAGTATCCGCGGTAGCCGGACCCGGTCTTCATGCCGACGACCCCCGGCACCGCGGACACACTGCCGTAGCGCTCGATCGAGTAGCGCACGCCCGCGATGATGTTGTCCACCGGGTTGTAGATGTCCCGGTGGCCGTCCAGGGCGTGGGCGTTGAAGGTCGGGTCGATCGTCTGCATGAGCCCCTTGGAGGGGTGCCCGGCGGCGGCGTTGGAGTCCCACAGGTTGATCGCGTGCGGATTCCCGCCGGACTCGTGCTGGATGATCATCCAGATGTCGTCGACGTTCATCTTCCCGACCGGGTAGCCGTGCTCCTTGAGGATGGCGACGGCCTCCTCGATCCACTGCTTCACCTTGCCCGTGGGCGCCGGTCCGCCGCCCGCGGGAGGGGGCGGGCCGCTGGAGCCGTAGCCGCCGATGATGGGGCTGCCGCCGGTGCCCGAATAGGGCGAGGTGTAGCTCTGGGTACGCCGCCAGTCGAACCGGTGCCCGGCGTCCGGCACGAACTCCTGGTCGCCGGCCGCCTTGATCTTGGCGAAGGTCGTCGTGCGCTCGCCCAGCGCCGTGCCGATGGCGTTCTTGGCGTCGGTGACGGCGTCCTTGGCGTCCTTGACCGGTTTCCTGGCGTTCTCGGTCTCCTCGCGGACCAGGCGGCCGATCTCGGCGTCCAGGTCCTCCTGCTTGGCGTCGGGGTTGGCCGTCCGGTGGTTCTGGACGCGGGTGAGCAGGCGGTCGCAGATGCCGTCCACCTGGCGCTGGGAGCTCTCCAGCACGCCGGCGGCGGCGTCGAGCGCGTCGGCGCAGGAGTTGAGCGCGTCGTGCAGGCCCTGCCCGGCCCTGCCGTAATCCCCCATGTAGCGGACGAACGCGTCCGCCGAGTCGCCCTCCCAGGCCAGGTCCACGGTGGTGACGGCGCTGCCGAGCTGGCCGGAGTCGGTGAGCACCTTGCCCGCGGCCGTACGCCAGCGCTTGGCGATGCCGCGGATCGCGCCCGGGTCGCCGCTCACCTGCCCGGCCAGCGCGGCCAGCGTGGGGCCGCCGGGCAGGGCGTTGATCGCCTCCGGTGCGCTCATGCCGGGGAGTTCGCCTTCCGCACGTTGCTCTCCACCAGGTCCAAGGCCCGTTCGACGCTCTGGACGAGGCTCTTGGCCTTGCCGAACTCGCGGTCGGCGACGCTCTCCACCTGGTCCACGGCGGTCGCGAGGGCCGCGGAGTCGGCCAGCTTGCCGAAGATCGAGGAGTCGGCGGCGCCGGCGGGGAAGCTCTCCGCCAGGTCGCCGAACTTGCCCGCCACGGTCTTTGCCGCGATGCGGCAGTCGTCCAGGGCCTCGAAGTGAATGTCCAGTCCTGCCATCACTCCTCCTCCTCCGCCGGCGGCCAGAACGCCGTCTGCGCCAGCCGCGAGCCGAACCTTCTGTCCACCACGAAACCGCGTCCCGGAGGCTGCGGCTGGGCGCGTACGTTGCCGAACAGGAAGCCCTCGTCCCTGCTGCCGGACAGGATCACCGCGGGGCTGGCCATGTCCTTGATGCGCTGGATCACCGGGTCGAACATGGCCCGGCCCAGGCCGCCCATGGCCCGCGACATGATCAGGTGCAGTCCGATGTCACGGGCCTGCGGCAGCAGCTCGACCAGCGGCAGCAGCGGGTTGTTGGACGTGGCCACCAGGTCGTAGTCGTCGACCACGATGTACAGGTCGGAGCCCTTCCACCAGTCGCGGGCGCGCAGCTGCTCGGGCGTGAGGTTGGCCGGCGGCAGGCGCTTGAGCAGGGCGTTGCGGGCGTCGTTGACCAGTTCGAGCGCGGCGGCGCTGGAGGCGGCGTAGCCGATGCGGTTCTCGCTGACCGCCGTGTCCAGCAGCGACCGGCGGTAGTCGATCACGATCATCATGGCCTCGCGCGGCGTGTGCCGGGCGACGACGTTCTCGGCGATCACCTTGAGCATGTTGGACTTGCCGCTCTCGGTGTCGCCGACCACGACGAAGTGCGGGTCGGCGTCGAAGTCGATCAGCACGGGCGCGAGCGCGGCCTCGTCCACGCCGATCGCGATCCGCGACTTGCCGGTCTCCTCCACGCCCGGCAGCGACGCGGCGGGCAGCACCGACGGCAGCAGCCTGACCTGCTTGGCGGGCGGGCCCTGCCAGGAGTCCCCGATCGCCTGCACCAGGCCCTGGAGGCCGGCGGCCAGGTCGTCGGAGTCCTGCACGCCGTCGATCCTGGGCAGCGCGCCGAGGAAGTGCAGGCCGTCCTTGGTCAGGCCGCGTCCGGGCACGCCCTCCGGCACGGCCAGCGACTTCTTCCTGTTGATCTCGGACTCGTACGCGTCGCCGAGCTTGAGCTCCACCCGCGTGCCGAACAGGTCCCGGATGCCGGGCCGGAACTCCGACCACTTGCCGGTGGCCGCCACCACGTGGATGCCGTAGCCGAGGCCGCGCGCCGCCAGGTCGGTGATGACCGGCTCCAGGGCCTCGAAGTCCTGCCGGATCGTCAGCCAGCCGTCCACGACGAGGAAGATGTCGCCCCAGCCGTCGCCCTGGAGGGAGCCGTCGGCGACCCGCCTGCGGTAGGTGTTCATGGAGTCGACGCCGTTCTCGGTGAACTCCCGCTCCCGGTCGCGCAGGATCGAGGCGATCTCGGCCACCGTGCGGCGCACCCGGTCGGCGTCCAGCCTGGAGGCCACGCCGCCGACGTGCGGCAGCCCCTCCAGCGAGGCCAGCGCGCCGCCGCCGAAGTCCAGGCAGTAGAACTGCACCTCGCGGGGGGTGTGCGTGAGCGCCATGCTGGTGATCAGCGTGCGCAGCACCGTGCTCTTGCCGCTCTGCGGGCCGCCGGCCACGCCCACGTGCCCGGCCGCGCCGGACAGATCCAGCCAGTACGGGTCCCGCCGCTGCTCGAACGGCCGGTCGATGATCCCCACCACGGCCTGCAACCGGCCGC
The DNA here is from genome assembly GCF_053596515.1 of Nonomuraea sp. NPDC001684. Classification (NCBI taxonomy): domain Bacteria; kingdom Bacillati; phylum Actinomycetota; class Actinomycetes; order Streptosporangiales; family Streptosporangiaceae; genus Nonomuraea; species Nonomuraea sp. NPDC001684. The sequence goes on along the minus strand of NZ_JBSFGJ010000142.1, from coordinate 9,130 downwards.
GGCCGGTCCACCCGGCCGTGGACAGCCCCAGCTCGGGCGTGACCGACAGCGGGGGCAGCAGGTGCGCCAGCGTGGGCGGCTCGGCCAGCGGCGGCAGCCAGATGCGGTGCGCGGGCGGCCCCTGGCCCACCAGGCGGCCGACAACGATGTCCAGGAGGCTCTGCTGCGCCTTGTTGCTCTCCTCCTGCGCCGCGGGGTCCTCGGGCGGCTCCTCGACCATCGGGACGGGCACGAAGTCCGGGCCGTACTCGACGATCTCCCGGACCGTCACCGAGCCGTCGGTGGTGGCGACGTGCCGCGGGTCGACCTGGTGGGGACCGGACACGTACGCGGCCTTGAACCGGGTCATGCCGGACGTGTCGAACTTCAGGTACCCGTTGCCCGGCGCGGACGGCAGCTCGTAGGCGTCGGCCACCCCCAGCACGACCCGGCTCTCCATGGCCGAGAACGTGCGCAGACCGATCCGGTACGAAAGGTGCGTGTCGAGCCCGCGCAGCCGTCCCTCCTCCAGCCGCTGCGAGGCCAGCAGCAGGTGCACGCCGAGCGAGCGCCCGAGCCGGCCGATCATCACGAACAGGTCGATGAACTCGGGCTTGGCCGTCAGCAGCTCGCTGAACTCGTCCAGGATGACGAACAGCGTGGGCAGCGGACGCAGGTTGGCGCCCTGCTCGCGGGCCCTCTCGTAGTCGCGCAGGGAGGCGTAGTTGCCGGCCGCGCGCAGCAGCTCCTGGCGGCGCACCATCTCGCCGTGCAGGGCGTCGTGCATGCGGTCCACGAGCGGCAGCTCGTCCTCCAGGTTCGTGATGACCGCGGAGACGTGCGAGAGGCCGTCCAGGCCGAGGAAGGTCGCGCCGCCCTTGAAGTCCACGAGCACGAAGTTGAGGATCTCCGAGGAGTGCGTGACCGCCAGGCCGAGCACCAGCGTGCGCAGCAGCTCGCTCTTGCCCGAGCCGGTCGCGCCGATGACCAGGCCGTGCGGGCCCATGCCGCCCTGGGCGGACTCCTTGATGTCCAGCTCGACCAGCCGGCCGTCGGCGCCGAGGCCGATCGGCACCCGCAGCCGGTTCCGTCCCGCGCGGGGCCGCCAGGTCACCGACGGCTCCAGGCGGGTCGGGTCGCCGACGCCGAGCAGCTCGGTCAGCGTCGTGTTCACCGCCAGCACGTCCTGGGCGTCGCCGCCCTTGGCCGAGGAGGCGCGCAGCGGCGCGAGCTGGCGGGCCAGCCCCTCGGCGCGCAGGTAGTCCAGCGCGTCGGGGTCGCCGAGCCGGTTGGTGTTCTCGCGGCCCGCGTGGTCCAGCTTGACCATGTGGAAGCCGGCGGCGTCGATGCGCAGCCGCAGCGTGCTGCGCTCCTCGACGGTCCCGGCCGAGTTCGACAGGTCGATCACGGTGACGCCGTCGATGGCGTCCGCGCCGAGCTGGGAGTCCTGCGGCACGTGCCCGCCGTCCAGGATGAGCACGTGGTACGGCAGCGCGTCCGGCGAGGCGCCCGGCTTGAAGCGGGCCCGCTCCTTCAGCTCCGCGCCCACCAGGCGGTCGAGCTGGGCCAGGTTCTCGGCCATGAGCCTGACCTGGCCGGCGCCGTCGGTCTCCTCCGGGTGCAGCGCGTGCGGCAGCCACTTGACCCAGTCCCAGTGGCTCATCCACTCCTTGCTCGCGCACACCATGATCCGCATGTCGTCGGGGGAGTGGAAGACGGCCATCTGCGCGATCATGGCCCGGACCAGGTCGCGGACCAGGGCGGGGTCGCCGTCCAGCTTGATGCGGGAGAAGGAGTGCAGCGCGACGGCGACCGGGAGGCGTTCGACGGTCGAGTGGGTGCGGATGAAGCGGCGCAGCGCGCCGGCCGACAGGGCGTCCAGGTCCTCGACCGGCTTGGAGTCCGGGGGGATGAGCTGGACGGCCAGCTTCTGGATGCCGGTGCCGAGGCGTACCGTGCTGAAGTCCTCGTCGCGGGGGCGGCGCTCCCACAGGCGCGGGCCCATCGCGGTCCACCACAGGGTGTCGGGGGCCGGGCCGCTCCACTCCAGGGCCTCGCGCTGCTGGATGGCCGCCTTGCGGACCTTCTTGCGGATCTGCGCCAGGTAGCGGAAGTAGTCGCGGCGGGCGCCGTTGAGCCGGGCCTTGCGCTCGCCGGCCTGGCGGCCCATCTGGCCGACCGTCATGCCGACCATCGAGAACGCGAACAGGCCGCTGGCGACGTACATGATGGGGTTGGCGTTGGTGCCCCCGGCGGTGAACATCAGGCCCATCGCCGCCGCGCCCGCCACCATCGGCAGGTACGTCAGCACCGCCATCATGCCTTGCGACTGGACCTCTGGGATCTCCGGTGGGGACTCCAGCAGGATCTCACCGCGCGGCGGCTTCGGGCTGGGGCGGCGCTCCGGGCGCCGTACTACGACGATGCTCACCCTTGTGACAGGCCCTTCTGGTGCTCGGAAGAACCTTCTTACCAGATGTGCCTAACGTCCGAGTTGAGGTCTGAGTTAACTCTGTCTCGCTATGTTGTGTTTGTGACATCGCTGGCCGAAATCCCCCCTCCACAGCAGGGCGCGTTGCACCAGGTGCCCGCTCCGCTCCCGCCGCTGTGCCACGTGACGGTGGTAGGGCCGCGCAGGAAGGCCGACCTGGCACTGCCCGCCGACATCCCGCTGCCGCACGTCCTGCCGGGGCTGCTCAGAGCCATGGGCGAGCTGGGCGGCGACATCGCCACCGCGCCCGGCTGGACGCTTCAGCGGCTCGGCGGCCCGCCCTTCGACCTGGGACAGAGCCTCGGCGCGCTGGGCGTGCTGGACGGCGAGATCCTCTACCTGCGCCCGCGCGCGGTGTCGCTGCCGCCGACCAGGTTCGACGACGTCGCCGACGTGGTCGCCACCGGCGTGCGCGAGGGCAAGGGCAAGTGGTCACCCGACCTGACCCGCGGGCTCGGCGGCGGGGCGGCCTGCGGGCTGCTCGTCGCCGGCGCCGTGGCGCTGGCCTTCGGCGGCCTGACCCCCATGGTGACCGCGATCGTGGCCGGGGCGCTCGCGCTGCTGATCGTCGGCGTGGGGATGGCCATCTCGCGCGCGGTCGGCGACTCCGGCTCCGGCGCGCTGATCGGGTACGCCGCCCTCCCGTACGCGTTCCTGGCCGGGCTGCTGGCCCCGGCGGCGGGCGGCGGGCTGATGACCGTCGGCTCGCCGCAACTGCTCGGGGCCCTGGCCTGCACCGCGCTGGTGGCCACGCTCGGCGGCACCGCGATCGCGGACGGCGTGCCGGGCTTCCTCGGCACGGCCATCGCCTCGATGACCGGCGCGGTCTGCGCGGCCGTCGTCATGGTGACGGGGGCGTCGCCCGCGGGCGTGGCGGCCGTGGGCGCGGCCGTCGTGATGGCGCTCAGCCCGCTGGTGCCCGTGTTGTCGTTCCGGCTGGCCCGCGTGCCGCTGCCGGTGATGCCCACCAACGCCGAGGAGCTGCGCGGCGACAACCAGCGGCTCGACAGCGCCTCGGTGCTGGAGCGCACCGGCGCGGCGCGGCGGTACGCCACCGGCATGGTCGTGGGCGTCGCGCTGGTCGGGGCCGGGGCGCACGCGCTGTTCGTCGCGGACGGCCGGTGGATCTCGGTGGCGATGTCCGTGGTGCTGGCGTTCACGCAGATCATGCGGGCCCGGGTGTTCCAGGGCGTCGGGCAGCGGCTCTGGCTGCTGCTGGTCGGGCTGGCCGCGCTCGGCGCGGTGGCCGTGTCCGTCGGGGTCGGCGTGGGCGGCGTGGCCTCGGTGGCCGTGGTGCTGGGGCTGCTGTGGGCGGCCATGGTGGTCGTCGGCATGGGCGTGTGGCTGCCCGGCGGCAGGCCGTCGCCGTTCTGGGGGAGGGCCGCCGACATCCTCGAATGGGCGCTGATCGTCGCGCTGGTGCCGCTGGCGCTCGGGGTGCTGGAGGTCTACGCCTGGGTACGCGGCCTGGCCGGTTAGCCGGCTCGTTCCCGAAGTGAACATCACGAAGCCCTGATTGTGGTTAACTCGCACCGATGTGCCCTATGGGAGGGATGGTGTCGGTGACGGATTTCGGGGACTTCGGCAACATCGACATGGACCGGCTCCTGAACAGCATGGACGAGCAGCTGAGCAAGTCCGAGGAGCTGCAGAAGGCCATGTCCGCCCTGGTGGGCAGGGGAGAGGACGAAGGGCACCTGGTCGTCGTCGAGTACGCCCAGGAGGGCCTGCGCACCCTGGACATCCACCCGAAGGCGATGCGGCTGAGCGCGGCCGAGCTGTCGGAGCGGATCAAGGAGGCCATCGCGGCGGCGACCGCCGACCTGCAACGCCAGGCCGACGAGCTGCTGACCGAGATCTTCGGCGTGCACGGCAACCCGATGCGCATGCTGGAGAACCCCGACCGGGCGCTGCGCGAGGTCCGCAAGGCCGAGGCCAGCTACGAGCGGGCGTTTGACGACGTAATGGGAGAACTCGACAGAATCCGCCGCGAACTGGACCTGTGATTGACCAGGGCGTTTGCTGACATGTCGAGAAGTTGTTACATCTTGGCCATTGGGTCTGCTGTTACTCATGGGCAGTTTGGTGCTTATATGGTTTAGCGACCGAAATGATCGTTACGGAGGTGACGAGTGTCCGAATTCTTTGGGGCAAGCCCGAGCCAGATCAAGGTGGCCTCTGGCCACGTGGTGGACACCGCCCAGTACATCGAGGGTCTGAGGACGGCGGTGGAGACGACCGCCAACGGTCTTCTCGCGACCGGCTGGCTCGGCCCGGCGGCGGCCCGGTTCAAGAACGCCATGACCAACTGGGACAACTCCATGCGGAACGTACGGACCGACCTGGAGGGGATCGCCGACAAGATGGGCGTCAACGCGGTCGTCTACTCCGCGGCCGACCAGGACGTCCAGGCCGGTATGGGCCGCGTCGAGTCCCTGATCAACGTCGACATCAAGTAGGAGGGGGACCGCGGTGTCCGCTGAGCTCGACTTCACCAAAGTCAACTTTGGGCACATGGAGCTCGCCCAGGGCGACTTCATCAAGATCCTCGGCTCCTTCGAGAAGGCCACCGACGACCTGATGGCCCGGCTGAAGAACGACCTGGCCGGCCATTGGGAGGGCCCGGACGGCGCCGAGACGTTCTTCCGGCAGCACGAGCAGAAGTGGCAGGCCGCGGCCGCCCAGATGCGCGGGCAGCTGGACGAGCTGCAGAAGGCCGTCCAGATCGCGAACGAGAACTACCGCGCGGCCGAGAACCGCAACAAGTCCATCTGGTACGACGGCTGACGTCTTCTGCTCGGCCACCCGCGCGGTGGCCGAGCCTGGTGATGGGAGGATCATGGCCGGGCTCGAACCCGAACCGTGGCCGGGGCTCGACGACACCGACGCCGAGCTCTACTACAACGTGGGCAAGATGCGGGCCATCGCCGACGACCTGGAGATCGCCCTGGCGCTCACGCAGGGCGCCGGCGGCAACAGGGACGGCGTCACCGGCTCGGTCGAGACCCTCACGAGGTACTTCGCGCTGGGCGAGGAGCACATCGGGCGGTGGCCGGCGGCCAGCGCCCTCGCGCACAGCGTGGGCAGCACCGGCGCGGACCCCGGCGGCCAGGTGTCGATGGAGGGCCGCGGAGCGCTGCTGACCGCCCTGTACCAGGACTACGTCGAGTGCTGCCAGAAGCTGGTCAAGGCCATCAGGGACAGCGCCGACAGTTACGCCAAGACGAACCCGGGCCGAGAGTGAGCAGCGTTGGCTGAGCGCAAGGTCGACATCCGTGACAATTCCCGGCGGCCGAAGAGCGAGCCGGTCACCGCGTCGCGGGAGCAGATCGAGGGATGGCTCAAGGCCACCTCCGCCATGGAGGTGCACGACCGGGGCCTGTCCTACAAGCAGGTGGCCAAGGTCGTCCGCGGGGTGGCCGACGCGCTGCCGCAGATCGGCAAGGATCTGTCCGGCGCCTGGCGGTCGGACACCTCCGCCCAGGCGCAGCGGGCGCTCCAGCTGCTCCACGCCTCCGGGCGCGAGATCGCCGAGGCCATGGACAAGATGTCCGAGGCGCTGATCCTCTACGGGCGCGACTACCTGCCCAAGGCGATCGAGGAGGTCGAGGCCGCCAAGAACCAGAAGACGGCGGTCCCGGCGCCCTCGCCCGGCGCGGCGCCGAAGCCGCCGTCCGCGACGCCGTCGCCGTCGTACACGCCGCCGGTGCTCGGGCCCGTGACCTCGCACAACGTGCCGGAGCCCAAGCCGGGCCTCACCAAGTCGCCCACGGAGATGCAGGCCGACGTGGCCCGGCGGGCGCTGGAGAAGCTCAACAACCACATCGTCGACCTGTACGACTTCCGGATCCCGGAGAGCGTCGTCGTCGAGCTGCCCGAGGTGAAGCCCGCCGAGGCGCCGGCTCCCGAACGGGACATGCCGCTCACCGACCCCTCGCCGTACGGGAAGGGCTCGTACTGGACCGGCGGCGGCCATGACAGCGGCGGCACGGGCGGCTCGACCGGCTCCGGCACGCACGGCGGCTCCGGCGGATCGGGCGGATCAGGCGGTTCGGGCGGTTCCGGCGGTTCGGGCGGCACCGGCGGCCACGACGGCGGCACCGGCACCGACCCCCGCCCCGGGGACCAGACCCCCGGCGGCGACAACCCGGGCACCGACAACCCGGGCACCGACCGGCCGGACACCCCCGGGACGGACACCCCAGGCGCCGACCAGCCGGGCGGCCAGGGCGCCGGATCAGGGACCGGCGGCTCGGCCACCACCGGCGACGGCACCACGCCTCCCGTGCTCGACAACAACACCACCGGTGACCGCGCCACCCAGTCGCAGGACGTGGACGTCCGCGACCCGCGCGCCACCGAGACCGCCGGTTACCACCCGACCACCACCCCCGGGTACCCCGGCACCCCGAACCAGCCGTTCGTGACCCAGCCCGCCTACCCCTCGCCGTCCGCGGGGACGCCCGCGGTGATCGGCGGCCCCGGGTCGTACGTCCAGGGGAGCGCGCCCGCGGCGGCGGCCAGGACGGGCGCGACGGGCGGCGCCGGCATGCCGTTCATGCCGTTCGGCGGCAGCGGCGGGCCGGCCCCCGAGGAGGGACAGGTCGAGACCTCGACCCTCCTGAAGGAGGACAACGACGTGTGGAGCCACCACGAGGGCTCCATCTCACCGGTGATCGGCTAAGGAGGCGGCCATGGCACTCGAACTGGACCCCAACTGGCCCGGTCTCGACGGGGACAAGGACAACTACACCAACCGCACGGAGATCAAACGCATCGCCGGCGAGCTGAGCGAGCTGCTCAAGAAGCTGAAGACACCCACGCTCCCGCCGGTGACGCAGTTCCTGACCGCGCCGGGGCAGAAGGCCCCCGGGCCGAAGCTGCCCGAGGGCGCCGGCTCGCTGCCCGATCTCCAGCGCTACTGTGCGCTCAGCCAGGACCAGATGGGCGAGTGGCCCGCCGCCATGCACTTCGGGCTGGCGGTCAACTCGGCCTACTCCCAGCTGATCGGCGAGCCGGGTTCCACCAGCGGCCTTTACGCCGCCATGGTCGGGCAGGGCGACAGCACGGTGGAGGCGCTGCTCGACATCTCCAAGACGTCCGACGGCGCCGAGCAGGCGACCGAGGAAGCCGCCGCGCGGCGGGAGGCCTGACACCCATGGCCGAGCCCAAGAAGCAGACGTACAAGCTCGTCTACAACACCGGCCCGGTCGACACCTCCACCCCGGACGTGTCGTTCATGGGCAGCCTGTTCAGCGACACGCTCGACAAGGTCAAGAACTGGATCGACGCCACCGACCCTGAGTCGATCAAGCTCGCCGGCCTCTACTACACGCGGGCCGAGACGCTGCTGAACGGCTTCGCCGGTGAACTGAAGGCCAAGGCGGCCGAGCTGGCCAAGAACTACACGGGCCCGGCCGCCGTCGAGACGCAGAAGCAGCTCCAGACCCTGCACGCCAGCGTGCGCGAGCTGGCCAGGAAACTCGGCGAGATGGGCCGCCCGGTCCATGCGTACGGCGAGACGCTGAACTGGGCGCAGGCCAACGTGGTCGAGTCGATGGACCACGACTCGCGCACGGACCGCGACGTCGACTGGGCCGGGCGGGTGCCGTTCTACCGGTTCTACCGGGGCGACAAACGGGCCGTCGAGCACCTGAAGAAGGTCAACGAGCGCATCGTCGAGCACTACAAGCAGCTGCCCGTCGAGGTCCAGACCGCGCTGCCGGACCCGAGCGTCCCGGAGCTGCCGGACTTCAACAACGGCGGCGGAAGCGTGCCGGGCGCGCCGGACCTGAGCGGCAAGGGCGGGGCGGGCAACATCCCCGTCTCCTCGATCGGGCCGGACGCCGTGCCGGGCGGTCCCGGGTACATCGACGGCAAGGTGCCGGGTGACGGGGGAACGGGCGCCTACCCGGCGGTCCACTATCCCGACGGCTCGGGCACGAACGGCTCCGGCGTGAACGTCGGCGGCGTCCAGGGCTACGACGCCGGGGACAACCCGTACGGCGGGGCCGACTCCTCGGCCCTGAACGGCGCCTCGCTGGGCTCCACGCCGCCGGTTTCGACCGCCGGCCTGCCGTCGGGCACCGGCGACGACACCGCGAACCTGGCCGGGTACGACCCGTCCATGTCGGGGATGCCCAACAGCGCCTTTCCCACGACGACGGGCGGCTCACCCTACGGCGGCGCGGGATCGGGAGCCGGAGGCGGCTTCGGAGCGGCGGGCGTGGGCGGGGGCGGGGCGGCGGGCGCCGCCATGTACGGCGCCGGCGGCGGCTCCGGGTTCGTCGCTCCGGGCATGATGGGCGGAATGCCCGCTCGTGGCGGCGAGAGCGGCGAGAAGCACGACAGCGAGAACTCGACCTGGCTCGCCGAGGACGACGACGTGTGGGGCGGCCCGGAGGGCACCACGCCGAGCACGCTCACCTGAGGCCGCGCTGCGCGCTCGCCCGGCGCCAGGAGCCGCCGCACCACGCCTGCGGGCCGATCCTCGCGACCGGCCCGCCCCTGGCGCGCGGCCCACTGCCCGCCCGCAAGCCGCTCCCTGTGCGGGGAGCGGCGGTGGGGGGGGGGGGCCGGGGGGGCCCCCCCCGGCAGGGCGCGCGGGGGGGGGCGCCCCCGGGCGAGAAAGGGGGGGGGTGACCCGGGGGGCCCCGCGCC
>NZ_JBSFGJ010000141.1:0-20461 GCF_053596515.1 Nonomuraea sp. NPDC001684 | reverse complement strand
GCGCCGATCCCGCGGCTGCCGCCGGTCACCAGCGCCACTCTGCCGGTCAGGTCACTCATCGATGCCTCCGTCGTAGGTATGTGTTCGTCGTGCCGGCATGGTAGAAGTTGACATCAGTGTCAGATTCAAGTTGTCCTCGGGGGAGGTGCGGAATGCGGATCGGCGAGCTGGCCCGGCGCAGTGGGGTGAGCGAGCGTTCCCTGCGCTACTACGAGGCGCAAGGACTACTCCGCGCCGAGCGCACCCCCGGTGGACACCGGGACTACGGCGAGTGGGCGGTCGACCGCGTCGTACGCATCCAGACGCTCTATGCCGCGGGCCTGAACAGCAAGAAGATCGCACAACTGCTGCCCTGCCTGAGAGATGCCGACGGCCGCCCGAACGAGATCGCGACCCCGAAGCTGATCCGCGAGCTCACCGCGCAACGCGACCGCATCGACCACATGATCACCGACCTGATCCGCTCCCGCGAGGTCCTGGACGAAGTGATCGATACAGCGTCGGAGAGCTCGACCGCCGGCCCGGCTCCACTCACGCGTCGACGGTGAGCGCCGGGCCGGCTCGACCTGGACCGGCTGGAGCACGACTTCGCCGCCGGCGCGCGGTCGGTGCCGGCCGTTGGTCGGGTGCCAATTGCGGCGGATCTCCCGGCTGATGGTCGAGGGCGCACGGCCCAGCTCTGTGCGCAGTAGCTCTGCCGCTTCAACACCTTCCCGGCCTCGCCCTGAACCTCGACGTCGCGGTGATCTTCGGCCCAGTCGTCCCCAACGAACAGCACAACGACCTCCGTGATCGACAACAGGACACGGAAGGCCGCAGGAGCCGGTCGGCGACCTGATGGACCAGTGCTCACCCCAGCCGTCGGAGGGCACGACATCCAGTGAGACTCAAGGGGTGGCAGCAACGGCCCTTTCCAGTGAGATGGAAGGGGCAGGAGGTGCTCCCTTTGAGGCTGACCCAACGACATCCCGGCCCCGCTGATCGGGTGCCCTGTGATGGATCTGTCGCCTCAGCCGGAAGCATCGCCGATGGTGCGTGCCAGAGCGGTCGCGCGTGGCCTGATAGGAGCCTGATCGCGCTGGTCCCGTCACTGGTCTGCCCGCCCGGCCGCCAGGCACGCACCGCCACCGATGCTCCCCGACGAGACAAGGACGCTCAAGAAGCGGCGGATCGTCGGCGGTGTCGACACCCACGCCGACACCCATCACGCCGCAGTGGTGCTGATGAACGGTCGCCGCCTGGCCGATGCCGAGTTCCCGGCCACTGCAGCCGGATACACCGAGCTGCTGGCCTGGCTGCGTTCGTTCGGCAGGCTGCACGCGATCGGGGTGGAGGGCACCGGATCCTACGGTGCCGCGCTGGCCCGGCACCTGCGCGGCCAGGACCTACGAGTGATCGAGGTCAACCGCCCGGATCGACGGCAACGCCGCGCCAAGGGCAAGTCCGACCCGTTGGACGCCTACGCAGCGGCCGAGGCCGTGCTTGCCGGCCGGGCCAGCGCGGTGCCCAAGGCCGGTGACGGGATCGTCGAGTCGATCCGTGCCCTGCACCTGGTCCGCACGGGCGCGATCAAGGCTCGCACCGCCTGTGTCAACGAGATGAAAGCCCTGGTCGTCACCGCTCCCGCCGAGCTGCGTGAGCAACTGCCCGCCCGATCGGCGGTCAAGCTCGCCGACGTCTGCGCCCGGCTGCGGCCTACCGGCGATCTGGCCGACCCAGCTCAGGGCGTCAAGGCCGCGTTGCGCCGCCTGGCCATGCGTTACCGCTCGCTCACCGTCGAGATCATCGACGCCGACGCCCAGCTGGCCGTTTTGGTCAAGCAGGCCCGGCCGGACCTGCTGGCCGTCCGCGGCGTCGGTGTCGAGACGGCTGCCCAGCTGCTGTCCACCTGCGGTGACAACCCCGACCGACTGAACTCCGAGGCGGCGTTCGCCTCCCTGTGCGGCGTTTCTCCGGTCCCGGCTTCCAGCGGCAAGACCAACCGCCACCGGCTCAACCGCGGCGGCGATCGACAGGCCAACCGTGCCCTCTACATGATCGCCATCACGCGCATGGGCCACGACGCCAACACCCGCGCCTACGTGGCGCGCCGCACCGCCGACGGCCTGTCAACCAAGGAGATCATCCGCTGCCTGAAACGCTACATCGCCCGCGAGCTCTACAAGGTCCTGACCAGTCCGGCAACGCGCGAAAACGATCTTCCAGCAGCCGCTTGACAAGACATAGGAGCATCCATCAGCGATCAAAGGCCCCTGACCACCGGTGAGGGCGGCCCCGGTGGCTCCCATCAGGTGGTGAGGAAGGCGGCGACCGTGCCGCTGAAGTGGTAGGGGTCGTCGAGCCACGGGTAGTGTCCCGCGTTCGGCTGCACGTGAAGGGTCGCGTCGCGGAAGAGCGACGCGGCCTGAGTGAGGCTCGCGGCGGTCGGCCACAGGTCGACGGCCCCGCCGAGGAACAGCACGGGCGCGGGCAACGCGCGCAGCGCGGGAAGGACGCCGGGGTCGGGCGTGTAGCCGGCGTAGTAGTGGTCGCTGACCGGCAGTGAGCGTTCGGCCGGGTCGGCGGCGGCGTGCGCCCGCGCCGCCGCGTCCCAGCGGCCGTACATGAGCGGCTCGAACGCCGCCCGGAAGCGCGCCGCCTCCGCGAAGGACCTGGCGGAGGCCATCCCCCGGTAGGCAGGCAGCGCCGTGCCGTACCACGGCTCCTTGGAACGGGAGGAGAGCACCTCCTCCGTGCCGACGTCGGAGGGCAGCCCGACGGCGACCAGGGACGGCGCGACCAGCACCAGGTGCGACAGACGGCCGGGGTGGGCGGCGGCGTACAGCAGCGCCCAGCCGCCGCCCGCCGAGTGGCCGAGCAGGTCGATCGCGTCGAGGCCGAGGTGGATCCGCAGGGCCTCGACGTCGTCCACGAGCCGGTCCACCCGGACGGTCGACAGGTCGGCGGGCAGTTCCGACGCACCCGTGCCGCGGGTGTCGAGCAGGACGAGCGTGCGGTGCCGCGCCAGCCCGCCGAGGGTGCCGAGGTAGGACGAGGCGCGTCCGGGGCCGCCGGACAGCACGATCAGAGGCGGGCCCGACCCGACCGCCCGGTAGGCGAGGGTCGTGCCGTCGTAGGAGACGAAGGTCTGCATGGCGACCAGTCTGCGAAGATGCAGGTACGCGACAGAACCGTTTAGAAGGGGCTAAAGCGTGCCATTGCGCATCAGGCTGTCGGGGACCGAGGCGGCCAAGGTGCGCTTCGCGGTCTCGCCGCTGACCGAGACCGTGCTCGCGGTCAGAGCGCTGGTACGGCCCGCCGCCCATCCCGTGCACGCCCGCTGGCGGCGGCGGACGGCCTTCGCGCCGGATCAGGAGCTCGCGGAACTGGTGGCGGGGCCCGTGCCTTCCTTCCTCATGAACGTGCCGCCGGGTCCGTCGGCCGGGATCGGCGCGGAGCTCGCTCGGCTGCGCGCGATGCCGCCCGCGTTCGTGACGTCGGAGCTGGCCAAGGCGGGTGTACGGGCGAGGCCCGCCGGTGAGCTGCTCAAGCGGGTGGCGGAGGAGCTGGAGCGCTGCCATGCCGCGCTGATCGCCCCGCTCATGGACCGGCTGGGCGCCGTCCTCGACGCCGACGTCGACCGGCAGGCGCGACGGCTCGCGGCGGGCGGCGTCGCAGGAATGCTCACCCACCTGCACACGCAGGTCGCCTGGAGCGGCGGCGAGCTCGTGGTGTCGCGGTGCGCGGGCGACGATACCGTTGAGCTGGAGGGGCGCGGCCTGGTGCTGACCCCGAGCGTCTTCACCTGGCCGGACGTACTCGTCGACCGTTCACCTCTGGAGGCGGGCCGGCTCGTCTATCCGGCGGGCGGCGCGGGCCGGCTCTGGGACGACACCCCGTCCGCCCCCGAGGGCCTGACCGCCGTGCTCGGCCGTACCCGGGCCGCTCTCCTCGAAGCCTTGTCGGAGCCGTTGTCCACGGGCGACCTGGCCTCCCGCCTCGCCGTCACGCCCGGCGCCGTCTCCCAGCACCTCACCGCCCTGCGAGCCGCGGGCCTGGTCACGACCAGACGCACGGGCCGCACGGCCACCCACACCCGCACCGACCTGGCCACCGGCCTCATCGCCGCATCCCCATCGACCGCACCGCTTCGCCCCTGAGCGGGGCGGCTGCCGCGACTCCGTCCGCACCTCACCTCGGGCAGGCGTGCGGCGGGTGAGCGCAGCGGGGACGGTCAGGGGAACGGGTCAGGCGGGGGCGCCGGGGTCGGCGGGGACAGTGGTTCGGTGCCGGCGGTCAGGGGGCGGACAGCGCCTCGACCGGCCTGACCCGCAGCGCCCCCGCGGCGGTGGGCACCGTGGCCGCCAGGACGAGCAACAGCGCGCCCCCGGCGATGGCCACGTAGACCCAGCCGGGCCCGGAGGCCATCGGCGACCCGGTCTTGACCAGGCTGTAGGGAACGGTGGTCGCGGCGGCGGCGACCGTGCCGAGCGCAACGGCCAGGACCGTGGTCAGCACGCCCTCGGCCACGACTGTTGCCATGACCTGCCCTCGGGTGGCGGCCGACAGGCGCAGCAGCCCGAACTCGCGGCCCCTGCGGCGGGTCGCGGCGATCAGCGTGTTGACCACGACGATCGCCGTGAACGTGATGATCATGGCGACGACCAGGTAGTTCACCGGGGCAAGCCGGGCGCTGACGTCGGCGGCGCCCCGATGGAGGCTGTCCTCGGTGCTCTGCATGTAGAGCGTGCCGCCGGCAATGCCGACCATGAGGATCAGCGGCCCGGCGACGCTGCCGGTGTGCGGGGCGCGGGCGTGCAGGTTGCGGACGGCCAGCCGCCCGGACGCCCCTAGCCCGGCCCCGGCCAGCCGTCCCACCGGCCGGACGGCGACCGGGCTGAGCAGGGCCAGGCCGACCGCGACGGCGACGCCCGCCGGGCCCGCCGTGCTGGACAGCAGCGGGCCGTCCGCCATGAACAGGGTCGTCACCGACAGGCTCAGCCCCAGCGCCAGCAGCAGCCCTCCGGCCACCAGGCGGCCCCGGCCGAGCGCGCGGGCGGGCCCGGCGGCGGCCAGCGCCCGCACCGGCGGGATCGACGCGGCGCGCCTGCTGGAGATCAGCGCGGCGGCCAGCGCGGCGACCAGGGACGTACCCGCCCCGAGCGCGCCGCTCGGCCACCCCGCGACCAGCTGGACGCCCGCCCCGACGAGCCCGGCGTCCGCCAGGCGGGCGAGCACGACCGCGCCGAGCCCGGCGCCCGGCAGCAGCCCGGCGGCGATCGCGGGGACGGCCACGACCAGCGTCTCCAGCACGACGTTCTGCCGGATCTGGCGCGGGGTGGCCGCGATGGAGCGCAGCAGGGCCAGCTCCCGCTCGCGGTGGCCGATGGTCAGCGACACGGTGGACACCACGCCGAAGGCCACGACGGCCAGCGTCCAGCCGCCCAGGATGGCCGGCAGCATGACGAGGAACCCAGGGTCGCGGCCGGTGGCCAGGCCGGTCTCCAGCAGGGTCGCGAACGCCGTGAGCAGCGCGGTCCCGGCCGCCATGACGGCGGCCGAGGCCAGGTAGGACGCCCGGTGGGCACCGATCGTGCCGAGGGCCAGCCGCCACCTCATCGCGCACCCCCGGCGTGGGCGGGCGCGGACAGGCGGGCCATGCGGGCCGCGACCGTGGCGGCGTCGGGGCGCGGCAGGTGGTCCACGACGTGGCCGTCGGCGAAGAACACCACGACGTCGGCGTAGGAGGCGGCCACGGGGTCGTGGGTCACCATGACGATCGTCCGTCCGTCCTGGGCGGCGGCCTGGCGCAGGATGGCCAGCACCTCGCGGGCGGCCTGCGTGTCGAGGGCGCCGGTCGGCTCGTCGGCGAACACGACGGCGGGCTCGCCGAGCATCGCGCGGGCGATGGCCACCCGCTGCTGCTGGCCGCCGGACAGCTCGCCGGGCCGATGCCCGGTGCGCTCGCCCAGGCCGAGCCGGGTGAGCAGGGCCCGCACCCGGCGCGCGTCGACGCGGCGGCCGGCGAACTCCAGGGGCAGGATCACGTTCTGCGCGACCGTCAGGGTGGGCACCAAGTTGAAGGACTGGAAGACGAAGCCCATCCGCTCGCGGCGCAACCGGGTCAGCGCGGCCTCGTCCAGGCCGTCCAGGCGGCGGCCGTCGAGGACGACCGAGCCGGAGTCGGGCCGGTCCAGGCCCGCCGCGCAGTGGAGCAGGGTGCTCTTGCCCGAGCCCGAGGGGCCCATCACCGCGGCGAAGGTGCCAGTGGGGATCGCCAGGGAGACGTCGTCGAGGGCGGTGACGGCGGTGGCGCCCTCGCCATGGCGTTTCGTCACATGGTGGAGTTCCAGAGCCATTTTCGTCACAGAATCGACGTACATTGCACGAGTCATAAATACACCGTACATCAATTGACGATTAATGCGACGTGAAAGGGATGAAGTATAATTTCGTCACAGAATTGAGTAGTGACGAAAAGGGGCGTGACGTGGCGGCGTGCGAGGTGTGCGGGCGGGAGTTGCGGACGGCGGAGCGGGGGCGGCCCCGGCGCTACTGCTCGCGCGCCTGCCGCACGAGGGCCTACCGGGCGCGGCTCGCCGAGCCGCCCGCCCCCGAGGAGCCCGCGGCCCAGCCGGGGCGTCCGGCCGAAGCGGCGCTCGACCAGGGCCGGGTGGTCCGGGCCGCCGTCGCGCTCGCCGACCGGGAGGGGGTCGCCGCGCTGTCGATGCGGCGCGTCGCGACCGACCTGGGAGTGGGAGTGATGTCCCTCTACCGGTACGTCCCGAGCCGGGAGGAGCTCAACGACCTCATGGTCGACGCCGTCTTCGCCGCCCGCCCGCTGCCCGAGCCGGGGCCCGACGGCTGGCGGGCCAGGCTGGAGCTCTCGGCCCGGCAGGAGTGGGAGCTCTACCGGCGGCATCCGTGGATGTCCCACCTCGTCGCGGTCACCACCCGGCCGCCGGTCGCGCCCGCGCTGATGGCCTACACCGACTGGCGCATGCGCGCCCTCGACGGGCACGGGCTCGACTTCGCCACGCTCGTCCAGGTCGCCATCATGATCGGCACGTACGTGCAGAGCGCCGCCGTGCCGCTCGCCCACGAGGCGCAGGCCGCCCGTACCAGCAGGCACACGCGGCGGGAGTGGGCGCAGGCCCGCAAGGAGGCGTTCGCGCGCAGCATCGGGGCGGCGCGGCTGCCGATGGTCGCGGAGTTCGGGGACGAGGCGTTCGAGGCATCGGAACCGGAGAACATCTTCGAGTTCGGGCTGCACCGCATGCTCGACGGCATCGGGCTGCTGCTGCCCGACCAGAGCCCGCCGGGGCCGATGGGCACCCGGTAGCGGCGATTGCACCCGGTGAGGTCGAGAAGCAGGCGGCCGCCGGCCTTCCCCGCCCCTGCTCGATCTGCGGAAGATCAAGCCCGGCCATCGTCACGCACAACACGGCTTCGTCTGCCGAGCCTGCCGCCCCCATCACAAGGGCGCCTCCAGCCTGGAGCACCTGTTCCTTCAACCCTTGATCACGGCGTCGCTTGCGCGAGTTCCTCAAGCCGGCGGCGCAGTTGCTCCACCCGAGCGCGAGCGGCGTCCTCGCGGCGTGCCGGCTCCTCCAGCAGCGAGCTCATGACCACCTCGCGTTCTTGCTCACAAGGTGGGCAACAACTGCCGTTCAAACAGTCTGGATCGCGAATTCGCAGCTCACCGGCTCCCTGAAGACGAACTGCACCCATGGGAGAAGTCAGCGTGAGTCTTATCGGCGAGCGTCAGGTCGGTGGCGACGGTGAGCGCTGGTACCACATCCGCTCCTGGCCGGGCGGACCCTCCCCTCACAGGCTCTGCCCGGGTTGCAAGGCGCACACATCACGGCCGCGGACGTAGGCGGAACAGCACGGCGACAACGGTGGATCGGTCGCGTGGAGAGTCGCCGGCCAGGCGCTGGAGGGCGTTCACTTCGTCACAGCGTCGTCAACGGCAGGACCCAGGCGTATGCAAACGACAGGCAAGCTCCGTGCATTCGCCCATGACCTGCGCGTTCCCGCCCGGGACCGGCCGGCACAATCTTGGGCCTGTGGCCGGACACATCTCTGCGACAAGTAATCAAGATTTCCTGGAAGAGTCGCATGCTTGAGGGCAAACAAGAATGTGATCACTGCTCCTGACGTCTTCGAAGCTGTTTTCGAAGCCCATTACGTGGAGATCCGGCGCTACATCGGGCGCAGGCTCGACCCCGATGTGGCCGAGGATCTCGCCGCGGAGACGTTCCTCATCGCCTTCAGGCAACGCGAACACTTCGACTCGGCCATGGGTGGGGTCAGGCCGTGGCTGTAGGGCATCGCGACCAACCTCATCGGCCGCCACCGGCGCGCCGAGGTGCGCAGGTACCGCGCCATGGCCAGGACGGGGCCGCCACCTGACGACGAGGGACATGACCAGCGGATCGTGGACAGGCTCAGTGCGGGCGTGACGGTTGATCGGCTGGCCGGGGCGCTGGCGCGGCTGTCGAAGGGGGAACGCGACGTGGTGCTCCTCATCGCGTACGGCGGGTTGAGATACGACGAGGTGGCGGCGGCGCTCAGCATCGCCTCGGGGACGGTCGCGTCCCGGTTGAGCAGGGCCAGGACCAAGCTGCGTGAGGTGTTGGGATGAACGAGTTCCAGGTCGTCGACTCGGTGATGCCCGATGTGCCACCCCCGTCGGCCGACCAGCTGGCGGCGGCGCGGGAGCGGGTACTCGCAGCCGCACAGGCACCCGCCGGGTCCGTGGTACGGGCGGGCAGGAGGTCGTGGACGGGGATGGCGCTCGTCGCGGCGGCCGTCGCGCTCATCGTCGGCGCGGTGGTGATCCTCGTACCCCGACCTGCATCGGACCCGGTCGCGGTCACCCCCATGCAGAAACTGGAAGCTGCGGCCGCCAGGCTGGCGGCGACACCGAAGGCGAAGGGCCGCTTCTGGCGACGCGACACCGAGCATGTCATGAGGACGAAGAACGGCCATGACTACAAGGTTGAGGAACGGGCCATGGAGGTCCTCGCCTTCGGGCCCAACCGCGAGGTCTACGGCTGGCGTGAGCCGATCTCGTCGGAGCCGTACACGGCCGAGGGCCTAAGAGCGTGGCGACAGGACGGCTCCCCCAGGCTGTGCCCCGCGCGGGGGTGCGACAAGAACATGCCCGCATACGGCTCGGCGGACCTGGACTTGGGGCTGGAGCTCGCCGATGGGCTGAAGCCGACGTTGGCAGAGCTGCGGAGCCTCCCCAAGGAGTCGGCGGCGCTCAGGGCACGGCTGCTGGAAAGCTACGACCCTCAGGTGGCCGCCGAGCGCGAGCCATGGCTGGAGGGGGCCGCCTCTCGGCTCATCAACTCGCCGGCGACGCCTGGCACCAGGGCTGCCGCCTACCTTCTCCTGGCCAAGGCGCCGGGCATCAAGGTGGTCGACGACATTCCCGGGACGTTCGGGCTCGACGGGCTGGCCCTCCAATTCCAGTGGGGGCAGATCGTGATCGACCGCATCACTGGCCAATTCCTCGGGAGGCAACGGCTCACTCCCGAGGGCGTCGCCTGGGGCGCCGAGATCGTCAGGAAGGCGGGCTGGAGCGATGTGCGGCCCGTGCCGCCTTCCACATGCGTCCGCTGTACGGCCCGGCTCTAGAGCACGCGTACTGGATTGCGGTGCGACGGCGACCATCAGCAGGCACGTTCTCGGCCTGATGCCCAGCGCGGTTCAGCACCTGGTAGGCGGGTGACGCTGCGATCCGTGCGCCGCACCCCGCCCACCTCCTTGCGGGTGACCTGCTCGTCCGTGGCAACGTTCTCACGGACGGGCAGGCGCAACGATCAGATGCCGAGCTCGGCCGAGGCCAGCTCGGTGCCCTCCAGCCGGGCCCGGATCTTGGCGAACGCCGTCTCCCGTGAGGTGGAGGTGTCGTCGGCGAACGGCGCGAACCCGCAGTCGTCACAGGTGCCCAGCCGGTCGGCGGGCAGGTGGCGGGCGGCCGTCAGGACGCGGTCGCGGACCTCCTCGGCGGTCTCGACCCGCGGGTCCACCGGATCGATCACGCCGACGAAGATCCGCGCGTCGGCGGGCAGGTGTTCGGCGGCGACCGCAAGGACCTTGTCCGGGTCGGGCTCGCTGGCCAGTTGGAGGTAGAAGTTGCCCGCCTTGAGCCGGAACAGCTGGGGCAGCAGGGCCGCATAGTCGACGTCGAGGCTGTGGGTGGAGTCCTGGTCGCCGCCGGGGCAGGTGTGCACCCCGATGCGCGCGCGTTCCGCGTCGGTGAAGCGCTCCAGCACGCTGTTGTTGAACGCGACGAAGTCGTCCAGCACCCCGCCGCTCGGGTCGAGCTTGAGCGAGAGCCGGCCTTCGGTGAAGTCGAGTTGCACCACGTGCGCCCCGGCCTCCAGGCAGCCGCGGATGTCGGCCTCGGCCTGGTCGGCCAGGTCGGCCAGGAACGCCTCGCGCGGGTAGCCGTCGATGCCCTCGGCCGGGTAGAGCAGGCTCAGCGCCGACGGCGCGATGACGGCCTGCTTGACCGGCACGCTCGCGTGGCGCTGGGCGGCGCGCAGGTAGCGCTCGGCGTGGACCTGGTAGCGGAACGGCCCGGCCGCCAGCCGGGGCAACTGCCGCTGGTGCCCGTCGGCGAAGGGGATCACCACGCCGTCCGGGGCGAGCCCGTCGAGCCCGGCGAGCGGGTAGGTGGCGAAGCTGGGCTTGGCCTGCTCGCCGTCGGTGACCACCGGCGAACCCAGCTCCTGGAGACGGCGGACGGTGTCGCGGACGGCCTGTTCCTGCGCCTCGGCCAGCGCGGACGCTCCCTCGGCCGGCTCGGAGGCTGCGATGGCCAGCAGGGCAGGCGGGCGGGGGATGCTGCCGATCGGCTCGGTGGGGAGTGACATGATGACAGCGTAGATAACGACGCGTATCTGATCAATCGCTTCCCGTGCGCGTGGTCGCCCGCTTCGCGGACACGGGTTGAGGAACCGACGGACAGCCGTTGGCGCAGAGGATGTGGGTCACCGACCTCGACGTCGACATCGACCGGACGAGCGTCCGCGTCGCCAACGACACCGGCGGCACCGACCTGGCGATGAGCGCCGCCACTCCCTCGCAACGCGCGTACCCGAGCGGGGCCAGGGTCTCCACGCTCACCTCCTACACACAGATCGGGGAGGCCTGGCACTCCACGCTGAGCCAGACCAACATGCTCTCCGCCGGAAGCAGCCGCCTGCCCGCCGGGCAGTTCGGTGGTGGCGGTTTCGACGAGTTCGGCGGCGCGCCGGTAGGACAGGCGGGCCCGGCCGGTGGCGGGGTCGAGGTCGCCGGGCGGCAGCTCCACCCGGGCGCGGCGATCGGTGAGGAACAGCGGCCCGGTGCGTCGGCCGTCCCGCAGCCGGGGCAGGAGCCGGGCGGTGGCAGTGCGCCAGACGATGATGCCGACGTCGACCAGCTTGGTCGGCAAGTGGACGCACGCCGTCAACGTCGGCGCCGCCGACTTGCTGGCCATCTATGGCGAGTTGCCTTGCAGCTCCAGGTCGAATTCGTATCTCTTCAGCTGGTAGAGGCGCAAGGATCGCTGCGGGAGGAAGCCGAGCATGCGGATGAGTGTCGAGAGGATCACCGTGTGGACCCATTCGATGGGCATGAGCCCGATGAAGGCCCACTGGGGTGATGTTGCGAGTAGCCATGCCGCGCACTGCCGCGCCAGGTAGCGCGAACCCAGCAGGTCGTCGCGTGCCCACCAGCGGTAGGTGCAGGGAAGGCGCCTGTGGAACAGGCGATACAGCGCCCAGCGCCACAGCGGCGGGCGCTACCCGCAGGCGCAGTGCGATACCGCCACGTACGACGTCGAGCGAGTCGCGCAGGGTCGGCCTGGTCTGCTCCGGCTTCGCCAGGTCCAGCAGCGTGCCGATCAACTCCTCGCCCCGCGTCTGCCGATATCGGAGCGGGTAGGCCCGCGCGAGAAGCCGGCAGTGGCGTTCGTAGCCATCCATGATCACGTCCCGGGCTGGAGCCGATGGCGGCCACCTGGGTGAATTACCCGCACAATTAGCTAGGTTGCCCGCACCTCGTCCGATTCTCACAGGGAAAGTGGCAGCCATGCGGCAACAGCACAAGACCTTCCAGGCGATCGAGGTCGGCGACGGCAGCGACGAGCGGTGGGCCGCCCACGCCCGGGCCCTGTGGCAGGACATGGAGGGCCTGCTGACCGAGGAGGGCCGGACTCCGGAGGGCGCGGATCGTGTTCGGGCGTTGTTCCGTGCGCACCTGCCGGAACTGGTCCCGGTTCTGGACCGCCTGGCCGGCCAACTCGACCGGCCCGAGGCGGAAGTCTTCCTCACCCACGCGGCACTGCGGCCGTTCTCCCAGTCCTGCACCCAGATCGGCCAGAACGGCACGCTGCTGCGCAACTATGACCTGCGGCCCGATCAGTGCGAGGGGACCATCGTCTCCTCCTGCTTCCTGCGCCCCGTGATCGGGATGCAGGACATGCTGTGGGGCTTGCTGGACGGGATGAACGACGCCGGTCTCGCGATCTCGCTCACCTGGGGCGGACGTTCTGTCTACGGACGTGGCTTCGCCATTCTCATCCTCGTGCGCTACCTGCTGGAGACGTGCGACACCGTCGATGAGGCGGTCGACAGGCTGCGATCCCTGCCGGTCGCCGTCCCCCAGAACCTCACCCTTGTCGATCCCAAGAAGGCGATGACGGTGTTCGTGGGACCGGATATGCCGCCGACGGTGGCACCGGAGGCCTGCGCCTCCAATCACCAGCACCTGCCGGTGACCGACGAGCAGGAGCGGGCCATGCGGACGCAGGAGCGGCTGCGAGCCGTCCGCGCCGCGGGCGCGGACGTGGCGGCGATGCTCAAGCCGCCGCTGTATCGATCCGTCGACGAGCAGGGGACGGCAACGCTCTACACCGCCCACTACCGGCCCGCCGAGGGCCTTGTGACGTACTACTGGCCCGGTGAGTCCTGGCAACAGTCCTTCGGCGACTTCGCACCCGGAACCCGCACCGTGACCTTGGGCCGGGCCAGCTGAAAAGCCAGCTTTCCGGACTCCTGCTCACCCCTGCACGAAGATCTTGCAAGAACATGCTTTCACCCACCACAGACAAGCCCTCCCTCGGCCGGCCCTGCCACGTGGCAATCCCCCTGAACGGTCAGCGCCCGGGCTGCCTACGCGGGAAGCGATCATTCTCTTCTCGGGAAGCGATCTTCTCAACCCCTCTTGCGCCCCAGGCCAGCCCTATTCGTGAACGCCCCGGACGGCAGATGCCGGGCGCTGTCACGGGTCCTGACACCGGGCCAGTACGGCGACAGCCCGCAGTTGGAGCGGGTGTTGCGGGCCGTACGGGTCCCTCGGCCGGGGCCGGGACGCCCACGCACCCGACCTGACAGCGTGGCCGGACAAGGCGTACTCCTCCCGCGCCAACCGCCTCTACCTGCGCCGCCGCAAGATCCGCCATTCCATCCCCGAACCGCGCGACCAGCGTGCCCACCGCCGCAGGCGCGGCTCTGCCGGGGGACGGCCCACCGGCTTCGACGCCGACCGCTACAAGGCACGCAACGTCGTCGAACGGGCCATCAACCGGCTGAAGAACTTCCGGGCCGTGGCCACACGCTACGACAAGCGCGCCTACATCTTCCTCGGCACCGTCACCCTGGCCACCTTGGTCATCTGGCTCCGAACTTGATCTGAGAAGCAGTCCCCAGAACGGCGCTTCGGTGCTGATGGCGGTCGGGTTGCCGATGGTGAGGTGAGCGCCATGGCGCATATAAATAATCGCATGGACAGTATTTACCTTCGGGGAAGGTAGCCGGTCGCGCCTCTGGTAACAACTTCTAGTGCCAGCCTGCACCGACTCCCCGTGAATGTCATGAGTATATGACGGACGAAAGAACAAGCGCTGAAGCCGCCTTTGCTTGTCGTTGTTGATGGCCTGGTTCCGAGCCTTTTATGGTGACGTCGCACAAACGAGTTCATTCCGCGCGTGCTGCCATGTGGCGGGAATGCGCAGCGCAGAGAGCGAGACGGGGATCATGAGCGTACAAGAAGTGACCGCACAGGCGCGCGAAAACGCGTACATATACGACCTGTCTGCTACGCTCTTCAAGCCGGAGACCTTGTTCGAGCAGAGCGTCGACAACGACAGATGGGTGATTTTCGCTCCTGATTTTCAGGGCCTGCCCGTGCTCATCGATTCCGCTACCCGGGATCTCATGAACTCCTTCGAGAACGGTGCGGCCGTGGCCGATGTCCTCGCTCGGCACTCCGACTTCATCGGGACCCTTGGTTCCATCAGCGCTCTGGAGGAGCGAGGCTTTCTTCGCGCATATCCTGCACAGCTTCCTTATCCAGCGCCTCCGCCTCGCCACGCTCCCAGGGACTTCTCGGCGTGGTTGCACATCACCAACATGTGCAACCTCAAGTGCGACTACTGCTTCGTCGGGGAGAAGACGTCCGAAGGGATGTCGCCCGAAACCATGAAGATGGTCGCCGAGCAGGTGCGCAGCACGGCCGAGCGCTACGGGACCCAGAACATCGCGATCAAATTCGCGGGTGGTGAGCCCACCATCTCGGTCCCGAGGATGGAACTCTTCAGGGACATCATGCTGCAGACGATGCAGGATTCGCCGGCACAGGTCAAATTCGCGGTGCTCAGCAACGGCACACTGGTGAAGGACCAGCTCCTCGATTTCTTGACCCGAACGGGAACCGCCATGTCCATCTCTCTGGACGGCTATGGCGACGACCATGACATCTATCGGCGCTACGGTTCCGGCAGGGGCTCATGGAAAACGGTGTCCACGAACATCGAGAAGCTCATCGAACACGGCATCCGGCCGTACATCATGGCCACCATCAGCCAGGAGAGCTGCAGCAGTCTTCCTGAGCTGGTTCAGTGGATCTACGGACACGGCCTGCGCTGCCGCCTCAGCATCGTTCGCAATCCGAACTCTAGCTGGGCCGGAGGTGACCGGCGAGCCGAGTATGCCGAATACAACGCCACCATCGCCGCCGCCTTCGACAAGGCGTTCACGGTCCTGGAAGATCCCGCAACGGTCATCGATCTCCGGTCCGGCCTGGACCTTTGCGAGCTCTACTTCGACAGGCCCACGCGCGGCATCACCTGCGGTACAGGGGACAATCACCTCGTCATCAAACCCGATGGCACACTCGTGGCCTGTCCCATGACGGTCATGGAGCCTGGGCTTCGTCCTTCCGGCGACCTCTTCGCCACTGCCGCAGCCACCTTCCCGCACTCGCCGGCCGAGCGTCATTACGAGCGTATCGAAGACGACTGTCTGAGCTGCAAGTGGTTCGGAGTGTGCTCCGGAGGCTGCCCCATCACAAACCTCCGGGTAAAGGGTCATGCATTCACCCGCTCACCGCTGTGCTCCTTCTACAAGGCGGTGATACCGCGATACCTTACCTTCTTCGGCAAAAAACTGCGGCAGGCCGAGAAGATGCGGGGAGAAGTGCCGTCGCAGCTCGCCCTTCCCCGTGACGAACCATCCGTCGCGGGTTGCTGACCGCTTGAGGTGAGCACTGGTGGGGCGTCAGGTGGCATGCCCCACCACCTGCAAGACGTGAACAGACGTCAAGTGTACAAGGGTCATCTGGCAATGCCTGTGAAAGGAGGCAGGATGAGTTCGCTGGAAACGCTGGAAAACCTACCTGGCATGACACTTCGCGGCACTGTGGTGAAGGACTCGGAAGCCGGCTTCGTCGTGGACGTCCAGGGTCAACTCGTAGAAGTGCCGGCGGGGTCGCTTTTGAACGTGGCCAGGACGGACGAGGAAGTGGAGCTGACCCTTGCACCTGACACCCAGCTGCTGATGCGGGGCATCACGTCGCCGATCCCGGAACTCATCGAAAGCGATGTCTTCGACGAGCTGCCGTTCGCGGGCAGCGAATCCGACAATGGAACGACGACGGCGGGGGGCAACTGTAACTGCAACTGCAACGGCGGGAATTGCAATTGCAACTGCAACTGTGCCGCCATCCTCAGCGAAGAAGCCTTGGCGGTCGGAACCATTTTCCGGCGCGCCGTTTCTTGACGACGTCATCCACCAAAACGGAAGTACTTGCTACTGTTTCCTAGAAAGGAGAATCAGATGGCGAGGTCAGGTATCGACGCTGCGCTCTCAGCGGCGCGGGAGGACGCGCAGCCGCGAGTGCAGGGAAAGATCATCGCGGAGAGTGAAGATTCTCTGGTGATCAGGGCGGCGGACGCGATAATCGAGATTCCGATGCGCTTCGTCAAGCTTCGCAAGGAAAGAGGGGGCGACAATCACGAGGTCGTGCTGGCGGAGGACGCGGAGATCGTGGTGGGCACGATCGTGTCCGTCAAGGAGGGGTTCATCGGTGATGATGTGTTCGGACCGCTGACGCCCGGCGTTCTCGCGGACAACTGCAACTGCAACTGCAACTGTTCCAGCACCACGGCGACGGTCTCCGAGGAGGCGGCTTCGCAGTTGCGATCACCGTTCGTGGGCGGTGGCGCGCGCACGAGGACGCCGAGAGAGAATGCCGACTGAAGTGCACGCCGTCCAGCTGGAGCATCATGAAGCGGTCGGAAACGATGGCGCATCTGCCCGAAATGACACTTCAGGGCACCTTGATACAGGAGTCGGGGACCCGCCTTGTCATGGAGGCACGAGGCCAGCTCATGGAAGTTCCGGCCCGCTCCCTGCTCAGGATCGCCAGGGCGGATGAGGAAGTCGAGCTGACCCTGGCACCGGACACCTGGTTGCTCATGCACGGCATGACAATGCCACTCTACGTTCTCGTCGAAAGTGATGTGTTCGACGAGCTGCCGAAGCCGGGCAGCGAGGAGGGCAACGGCGGGACGTGTATATGCAACTGCAACTGCAACTGCGTGAGCGGTGGAGGCAACTGCAACTGCAACTGCAACTGCGCGGCGATTTTGACAGAGCTCGAATGTACGCCAGCGGGCGTCTTCCGGCGCGCCTGGACGCCGGGCCATGGAAGCGGAGGCTGAAGTCGGCAGTGCCGCAGCGAGGTTCCATGCTTGAGGCGGCGGGGCTGTCCGCCAGAGGCATGGCGCGGGCCCGCCGGGCATGAGAAGAGGCTTCCGGTAGGACAGCAGCCGGTCAGGATCCGACGCCTCTACCGGAGAGCCTCGTGCCCCTGCCCTGATTCCGCTGTCCGGTCATCCCCTGATCTTCCTGGCCGAGCTGATCCGGACCCGACGTGCATGGCGCCGCTGCCGGTGGCGGCGCCTGGCCCCCTACCGGCACGCCCTGCTGGTCCTGACCTGTCTGTAGCAACGCCACACCTCGCATCCAGAGTTGGCCGCGCCCGCCGTACACCCGCCCGGCTTCCTCCGGGCTGGCAGACCACAGGGACTTGGGAGCGTGTGCACGGGCGAAGGAGGCGGTGGAGGACACTCGGTCATTGAGCTCGTTCGTCATCGCTCAGCAACTGGCCGATCTGCGCGGGAGTTGCAAGTCCATAAGAAGCACGCCTCACTGCCGGACACACTCCGAATCCTCGAAAGCGCCCTTCGCGAGCGTTAGTGGTTGTCTCAGTGAGGCTTTTCCCACCTGATCGGGCTGATCAGCAGGAGAGAACCGGGACGGGTTGGCATGAGAAGAGGCTCTTGGCAGCTCGTACGCCCGGCTCTGACCCCATGAAGACCAATAGGCTCCTGGTTGCCAGATGTGCCAGTTGAGCGGTCTTTTGACCGCTCGGATCATGTGTGGAAGGAGCTCGGTGATGATCAGCCAGCTCGTGATCGCCGGACTGTTGTTACCGAACCTGTCCGTACAGGCACAGCCACCTCTCCTGCACGTGATGACGTGGAACGTCTGTGCGGGCACCAACGCCGGGTGCGCGCTCTTCCGGCGCTCGAACGCCGAGCTGGCCTGGCACGTGGCAGTGCTGGCGACCGAGGCGGACGTGGTCTTCCTCCAGGAGTTCTGCACGGGCGCCGACGCCGACCTGGAACACGAGCTCGAACGCCGTACCGGCCGGAATTGGAGCATCCGGTCGGCGGGGCTGATGTATTCGGACGGTTCCCCGTACCAGTGCCTGCCCGACAGAAACGGCAGGCCACGCGGGGTGCTGAGCGTCACCCTGGCCGTGGCCGGAACGGACACCGGCCTCGTCGTGCACGCGCTGACCTCGCCGCCGTGGGGAGCCCGCAGGTACGCCGTCTGCACGGCCGACCGGGCGTTCTGCACCGCGCACCTCTCGTCGGGATCGAGCTACGACGACAGGCAGAAGGGCAGGCCCTACCGGCACATCCAGTTGCGCGAGCTGTTCAAGCTCGGCCGGGGCGTGATCGGTGGCGACCTCAACCTGGTGCCGCGCGAC
Organism: Nonomuraea sp. NPDC001684; assembly: GCF_053596515.1. NCBI lineage: Bacteria > Bacillati > Actinomycetota > Actinomycetes > Streptosporangiales > Streptosporangiaceae > Nonomuraea > Nonomuraea sp. NPDC001684. The sequence goes on along the minus strand of NZ_JBSFGJ010000141.1, from coordinate 2,140 downwards.
GCCGCCGCGGCCTACAAGGGCCGCGACGAATGCGACCCGCGCCGGCGCTGGACCTACGTGACCCGCAAGCGGAAGATTGATTACGTGTTCGCCGGCGAGGGCCGCGTACGGAAATGCTTCGTCGATTACGCCCGGAGCACGTGGTCTGATCACGTCCCGCTGCACGCCTGGGTGAGAGCAGGCTCAACGCCGCCTGCACCACGCTGAGCCGGCCCAGCACCAGGTTGTTCGTCATGCCCTACCAGCGAAACCCGAATTTTGCGCATCCACGCTGCCGGCCAGGGACGAATTGGGATGCGGCCTCATTGAGGCCTTTCATCCGTGGGTGAGCTCGTAGTTTTGCAGGACGGCGATCGCCTTGCATGGCTGTCTTGCCTTGTGCGGGCAGCAGCGAAGCTTGCGGAGGATGCGCCAGCCTTTGAGCTGGGCGTTAGCGCGTTCCCCGGAAGCCCGCGGAGCCGGGCGTGGGAGCGATTGGCCGCCTTTTGTGACAGGGGCTTGTTGCGGCTTCAGCAGCGGCAGGTGCCGTTGCTGATCCCCGCCCGCGCCGGCCGCGAAAAGCCCGACACGCCGATGACGTCAGACAAGGGAGACAAGCGCCCTCCTTTACAGCGTAGATTCATAAATTGGGGCGCCCCACCTCGGAGGCTCACGCCCCATGGTCCTCCGGTCAACCTCGCGCACTACGGCGTCGGCTCACAGAGCTGGCAGGTCCGTCGAAGCCAGGGCCCGTGAACCTGACGCCACAAGACCAACAAGGCTTGGCGATGTGACTGCCACCGCCCCGAAGCAGCCCATGACACGGAGAAGGCGCCGCCCGGCCGCCTCGCTCACCCTGCGCGACACTGCGAGGAGACGAGCACAAATTCAGCCGCTCACAGCCGAACGAACTCGGGGCACCCCTCGAGCCAGCCTCCAGGCCGGGAGCGTCTCCGCTCCCGAGAACACGATCTTCTCGGAAACCGGTTGACCTGCGCAGATCAGCCTAGTTTGGGGCTAGGGCACGGCTGGGGGGAGGATGCCTACTACGACCTGATCAGCGGCAACTGGGCAGCGTTCGCCCCGACCCCGCCCGCCGGGCCCTGACCACGAAGCACACCAGCGTGAGGGGCGCTCGGCCTGCGGCCCGATGCCCCTCACGGTGTGGCAGGGCCTCAGTCCTTCTGCCTCTTCTTCTTCGCCCCGAGAACGGCGCCGCGGATTCCCCCGGCGATGCCGCCGAGATGAGCACCGACCGCCATGCCGGTCAGGCCGCCCTCGGCGCCCGCCAAGCCGCCGAGCACGATGCCGGCGGTGGCCCCCCTGTCCGCACCCTTCACGGCGCCCTTAAACCCGCCGTCCGGCGTGTCGCGGATGATCTCTTCTTCGACCTTCTCGATCGCCCTCTCGACGCTGCCCTTCTTGGCCATGAGCCCTCCCATGTCACGGAGCCAAGCCCTTCCTATAAGCAGTAGGCGGCCCATCCGCCCGGAAGTCAACGCGGGAGGGGTCGGAGGCGTGATCACCGTCCGGCAGTGGTGGCGGGAGGATCTGCCGTTCGACGCTCCGCTGGATGTGTGGCACCACCGGGTGCAGGCCCAGCCGAGCAGGGGGAGGGCGTGCTGACACAGTCGGTGGACGTGGCCCGCCCGTGTGGCGGCTGTAGGGGTTCGACGGGCAGGGCACCCTAAAAAAAAGGCAGCAGGCCCCGGCCATGATGGATGTCCGGGGCCGCGGAAGGTTCGAGAGCTCATGCATCGGAGGAGCGGTCACTCCCGCCTATGTAGGCGACGCCACCATCTCTTCCATGCAGGTACGTTGCCCGGTAAGGCATCGCCGCTGCTGTCCCCCATGTCGGAGGAGTCCGATTCGCGGAAGGTCAGCTCAAGCTCACCAAGGAATCTGGTCTTCCACTTCAGCGACTCCACCTTGTGTGCGTCGCCCTTGGCCATCAGGCGAAGGACTCCCAGAAACGCCACGACTGGTAGAGCGATCGGCAGGAGCCAGACGTAGGGGCTGCTGACCGTTTCACCGATCGCAGCCCACACCTTGTGCTAGCTGTCCTTACGAAGGGCTAGGGACATCGACCCCGTCCTTTCCGATGGCAGGCACGAACGTGTAGTCGGGGAACCTCGTCCCACGGATTGTGGGACGAGGTCAC